>DASUVU010000020.1:0-2461 GCA_036378815.1 Agromyces sp.
GGGAGGTCGAGCACGAGCGGCTTGACCTTGGTGCGCAGGAAGTGGTCGGGGCAGCTCGTGCCGAGTGCGGCGAGCGGGGCGAGCTTCTCGCGGGAGAGGAACTCGAGCACCACGTCGGCGTCGGTGAAGTGCCCGACCTGCGGCCGGTCGTACGAGGCGAGCCCGCGGATGGTCGGCGCGAGCGCAGCGGCCTTGGCCCGACGCTCCGCCTCGGGCAGCGGCTCGTACCCGGGCACGACGGCACCGAAGGGCTCGGCCTCGCCGTGCTCGGCGATGTACGCCGCGGCGGTGTCGATGATCCAGAGGGAGTTCCGCTCGGACTCCTCGGAGGTGTCGCCCCACGCGGTGATGCCGTGCCCGCCCAGGATGCAGCCGATCGCCTGCGGGTTCCGCTCCTTGATCTCGGCGATGTCGAGACCGAGCTGGAAGCCCGGGCGGCGCCACGGCACCCACACGACCTTGTCGCCGAAGATCTTCCCCGTCAGCTCCTCGCCGTCGGCGGCGGTCGCGATGGCGATGCCCGAGACGGGGTGCAGATGGTCGACGTGTGCGGCGTCGACGAGGCCGTGCATGGCGGTGTCGATCGACGGCGCCGCCCCGCCCTTGCCGTGCAGCGTGTAGTCGAACGCGGCGACCATCTCGTCTTCGCGCTCGACCCCGGGGTAGACCTTCACGAGGTCGCGCAGCCGGTCGAGGCGCAGCACCGCGAGGCCCTGCTCGGTGAGCGTGCCGAGGTCGCCGCCCGAGCCCTTCACCCACATGAGCTCGACCGGTTCGCCGGTGACGGGATCGGTATCCGTTCCCTTCGCCGACGTGTTGCCGCCGGCGTAGTTCGTGTTCTTCGGGTCGGCGCCGAGGCGGTTCGACCGGGCGATGAGCTCGGCTGCGGTGGGGTTCGTCATCTCATGCCCCCCAGCTCGCCTGGACGCCGCCCACTCGTTCCTCAGTGATGCGATGCAGGTAGCCGGATGCCGCGAACGCCGCCATCGGGTCGGCGGGCAGGCCGCGCGACTCGCGCCACTCGGCGAGCGCCGGCCGCACGTCGGTGTAGAACGCGTCCATGAAGATGCGGTTGGCCTCGAGCACGTCGCCCGACACCTGGGCCGCGCGCAGCGCCTCGGTGTCGACGAGGAGCGCCCGCGCGGTCATCTCCTGGACGTTCAGCACCGAGCGGATCTGGCCGGGGATCTTGTCCTCGACGTTGTGGCACTGGTCGAGCATGAACGCGACGTCGGGGTGGTTGAAGCCGCCGCCGCGGATGACCTCGAAGATGATGCGGAACAACTGGAACGGGTCGGCAGCGCCCACGATGAGGTCGTCGTCGGCGTAGAACCGCGAGTTGAAGTCGAACGAGCCGAGCTTGCCGAGGCGCAGCAGCTGCATGACGATGAACTCGATGTTCGTGCCGGGCGCGTGGTGGCCCGTGTCGAGGCAGACCATGGCCTTGTCCCCGAGCGCGGCGACCTGGGCGTAGCTCGTGCCCCAGTCGGGCACGTCGGTGTGGTAGAACGCGGGCTCGAAGAGCTTGTACTCGAGCACGAGGCGCTGGTCGTCGCCGAGGCGTGCGTAGATGGTCTCGAGCGACTCGTGCAGGCGATCCTGGCGGCCTCGCAGGTCGGCCTGGCCCGGGTAGTTCGAGCCTTCGGCGAGCCAGATCTTGAGGTCGCGGCTGCCGGTCGCGTGCATGATGTCGATGCACTCGAAGTGGTGGTCGATCGCCTTCCGCCGAATGGCGGCGTCTTCGTGGGTGAGCGCGCCGAACTTGTAGTCGTCGTCCTGGAAGGTGTTGGAGTTGATGGTGCCGAGGGCGACGCCGTGGTCCTCCGCGTGCTTCCGAAGGTCGTCGTACGAGTCGACCCGGTCCCACGGGATGTGCAGGGCCACGGTCGGCGCGAGCGCCGTGTACGCGTGCACCTGCGCGGCATCCGCGATCTTCTCGTACGGATCGCGAGGCGTACCCGGCGTCGTGAAGACCTTGAACCGCGTGCCCGAGTTGCCGAATGCCCACGACGGCAGCTCGATGGATTGCAGCTCGAGCTGGGTGAGTACGTCGCTGGGGAGGTTCGTCATGGTGGTTCTTCCTGTCATTGCGAAGGGTCGTCAGCGTTCGTCGGTGAGCCGTGCGAGCTGGTCCTCGAGGTGGAACACCTCGGTGAGTCGGGGTGCCTCCTGGTCGGGGCGGCCACCCAGGTCGACGAAGAATCCGGCCATCTCCTGCTCCCATGGAGTGGTACGGGGGTCGTTCTCGAGGGCGGCCTGCGACGCCCCGTCGTCATCGGTCTCGTAATAGCCGATGAGGAGGCCGTCGTCGCGGAGGAACAGTGAGTAGTTGCGCCGGCCGGATGCGTCGATCGCGGCGAGCATCGATGGCCATACGGCCGCATGGCGCTCGCGGTACTCGTCGAGGCGCTCGGGCTTCACCTGCAACTGGAAGCACACTCGCTGCATCCGGCCCTCCTCG
>DASUVU010000021.1:0-26436 GCA_036378815.1 Agromyces sp.
CGGGATCACCGGGTTGCCGCCGGCGACGGATGCCGCAGCCAGGTCGTTCGCGTCGACGCCGTGCCGCCGGCTCAGTCGATCCGCCGCGTCCCAGCCGGTCGCGTCCGAGATGGCGTCGACCGCATCCGTCGGCGCCAGCCCGATCGCGCCGTACGCGCGGGCCAGCCCGACCTCGGCGGTCACGAGCGCGTCGAGCACCGCGGCATCCGCCACCTGGTCATCGTGGCCGACCGTCACGGGGGAAAGCAGCCCCACGTCGAGGTTCATCACTGTGCCTCCTGCGCGCTCGACCTGCTCAGGAGCGTAGCGTGCGACATCCGCTCGGTCGCGGTTCAGAACCTGATGAACACCGTCTCCCGGTCGCCCTGCAGTCGGATGTCATGGGTCAGGTTGCCGTCGGGCGTGCGCGTCGCGATGAGCGTCGCCCGCTCGTCGTCGCTGAGCGATGCCAGGAGCGGATCGGCGGCGAGCCGGTCCTCGTCCTCGGGGAGGTAGATGCGGGTGTGCAGCTTGTCGGGCAGGCCGCGGGCGAACACGATCGCGGCGAAGAACGGCGCCTTGCCGTCGACCGGGCCGGGATTGCGCGTCCAGAACTCGTAGTGTCCCTCGTCGGTCGCGAACGAACGGCCGAACCCGGTGAACGTGTGGTCATCGCGGCGACGGCTCCCGCGTGAACGCGAGATCGTTCCGTCCGAGTCGGCGCCCCAGATCTCGACCATCGCGTCGGGAATCGGCGCGCCGGCCCCGTCGTACACGATGCCGCTGAGCACGATCGAACCCGGCGCGTGCGGGAATCCGACCTCGTGCATCTTCGGGTAGCCGAGCCCGAACGCGAAGAACGGACCGACCGTCTGGCCGGCCGCCAGCTCGTGAGTCGGCTCGCCGGCGGCGGCGATGCGGCGGGAACGGGCCTGCGTGGTGTCGGCCATCAGTGGCTCCCCTCGGGTTCGAACCACGTGGCATCCGGACCGTCGACGACGATGTCCCACCGATAGCCCATGGAGAACTCGGGCACCGTGAGGTCGTGGTCGTAGGTGGCGATGAGCCGGTCGCGGTCCTTCTGGTTGCGGATCGTGTTGTAGATCGGGTCGAGCGGGAACAGCGGGTCGCCCGGGAAGTACATCTGCGTCACGATGCGCTGCGTGAACGCCGCGCCGAACAGCGAGAAGTGCACGTGGGCGGGGCGCCAGGCGTTGATGTGGTTCTTCCACGGGTACGGGCCGGGCTTGATCGTGGTGAAGAAGTACTCGCCGTCGTCGTTCGTGACCGTGCGGCCGGCGCCGGTGAAGTTCGGATCGAGCGGGGCGGGGTGCTGGTCGCGCTGGTGGATGTAGCGCCCGGCGGCGTTGGCCTGCCAGACCTCGACCAGCTGGTTGCGCAACGGACGGCCCCAGCTGTCGAGCAGCCGGCCGGTGATGGTGATGCGCTCGCCGAGCGGCTCGCCGGCGTGCTGCAGCGTGAGGTCGCGCTCGATCGCGGCGATGTCGCGCTGGCCGAACGCCGGCGAGAACAGCTCGATCGTCTCGGGGTCGACCAGGCGCGGGTTCTTGGTCGGGTGGCGCAGGATGCTCGAGCGGTACGGCGCGAAGTCGTACAGCGTCGCGGGCACCTCCTCGCCGGCCGCCTCTCGGCGTGCGGCCTCGGCGTGCAGCTGGGCGATCTCCTCGGTGATCTGCCGCTGCGGCGGCATGTCGGCCGAGGCGAGCAGCGACTCGGGAGCGGCGGCGGTCTGCTCGAGCACGACGGACGACGAGAACGCCTCCTCGCCGCTCGGGTCTGAATCCGTGAGGCTCATGGGATCTCCTTCGATGTCCCTGGGTGATGTGTCCAGCGTCCCACCCGACCGAGCGGGCGCCCCGCCGAAGTCCCACTCAGTGGGAGTCAGGACGCCTTGAGTGCCCGGGTCACCTCTCTCGCGGCCTGGACGACGAGCGGGGCGAGCGTCCGCTCGTCGGCACGGGCGAGGTGCACGACGATCCCGATCGCGGCGGGCGGCAGCCCCTCGACGCGGCCGAGCGCCGCGGCGACCGAGACGTTGCCGAGCGTCATCTCCTCGCGCGTCTGCGCGAAGCCTCTGGCGCGGGCGCGCTGGAGGTCGACGCGCAATTCGGCCTCGCTCGTGATCGAGTGCGTCGTCTCGCGTTGCAGGGGCACCGAGAAGTAGCGGTCGAGCCAGTCGGGCTCTCGGGTCGCGAGCAGCGCCTTGCCGACGCCGGTCGTGTGCAGCGGATGCCTCCCGCCCATCCGGCTCAGCGTCGGGATCGATCCCGGCCCCGTGATGCGTCCGACGTAGAGGGCCATCGCGGTCTCGGGCTCGGGAGCGTCGAGCACCGCGAGGTGGACGTTCTCGCCCGTCGCCTCGTACAGGCGCAGCATGTGCGGCAGTGCGGTCTCGCGCAGGCGCAGCGAGAGCGGCGACAGCTCGCCCAGTTCCCACAGGCGCGGCCCGATCGCGTACCGGTGGCCTGGCGCGCGGGCGACCAGGCCGAACTCCATCAGCTGCCCGAGCAGGCGATGCAGCGTCGACGGCGCCAGTCCCGAGCGCTCCGACAGCTGGGCAGCCGTCAACTCGGGCTCGTCGTCGGTGAAGCAACGCAGCACGCTCATCGCGCGAGCGAGGATCCCGACGCCGGCGGCGGTGTCGTCCACGATCCCCTCCCCTCACGAAGCGTGGTCCGAGGGTACCGCGGCGCCCGGCACCAGCTCGCGGCATCCGTCACCTCGGACTCGGCCGGAGGCTCGTCAATCTGGGTTGACGGAGGTCGGGACAGTCAACTAAGGTTGACGAATGGACCACGGCACCCTCCGCACCGCCATCGCGGCGGCCGACGGCGACGATCCCTACCGCGCGCTACGCGAACTGCACCGCGTCCGCGTCGAGCTCACCCGCGAGCTCGACCGGGCCGAGTCGCTCGCCGTGCGCCGAGCCCGGGCCGCCGGCGCCAGCTGGCAGCTCATCGCGCTCGCTCTCGAGGTGTCGAAGCAGGCGGTGCACAAGAAGTACGGGCGCGGCTGAGCTGTCAGTCGAGCCGCGTATGCTGCAAGGCGGCGACGGCGCGGCATCGGGCGGATGCGGCATCCGCGGGCTGCGCGGATGAGGAAGAGACATGAGCGAACCCACGACCCGAACGAGGCGCAGCCCCTTCGCCCGGCGAGACACTCCCCCAGGCCCGCGAGCGACATTCAGCCAGCTCCTGCCGTTCATCTTCGAGCACCGCCCGGTGCTGATCTGGGTCGCGATCCTCAGCATCATCGGGGCGCTCGCGAGCCTCGCCCAGCCGCTCCTCGTGGCCCAGGTCATCGACATCGTCGAAGCGGGCCAGCCGCTCGGATGGATCGTCTGGGGGCTCATCGCCCTCGTCATGATCAGCGGCATCATCTCGGGATATCAGCACTACCTGCTGCAGCGAACGGGCGAGGGGGTCGTGCTGTCGAGCCGCAAGCGCCTCGTCGCGAAGCTCCTGCACCTGCCCATCGCCGAGTTCGACACGCGCCGCACCGGCGACCTCGTCTCGCGCGTGGGCAGCGACACGACGCTGCTGCGTGCCGTGCTCACGCAGGGACTCGTCGAGGCCGTCGGCGGCGCCGTCACGTTCGTCGGGGCGCTGATCGCGATGCTCATCATCGACCCGGTGCTCCTCGGGCTCACGGTGCTCGTCGTGGCGATCGCGATCACCACGGTCACGCTGCTCTCCCGTCGCGTGCGCGACGCCTCGCACGCGGCGCAGCAGAAGGTCGGCGACGTCGCGGCATCCGTCGAGCGCGCCATCAGCGCGGTACGCACGATCCGGGCGGCCGGTGCGACCGACCGCGAGGTCCGCAGCGTCGAGGCCGAGGCCGAGGGCGCATGGGAGGCGGGCGTGAAGGTGGCGAAGATCTCGGCGCTCATCGTGCCGATCGCCGGCATCGCGATGCAGGTGTCGTTCCTCGTCGTGCTCGGCGTGGGCGGGTTCCGCGTCGCCTCGGGCGCGATCACCGTCGCGAACCTCGTCGCGTTCATCCTCTTCCTCTTCATGATGATCCTGCCGCTCGGGCAGGCGTTCGGGGCGCTCACCTCGGTGAACCAGGCGCTCGGCGCGCTCGGGCGGATCCAGGAGATCCTCGACCTGCCCGATGAGGACGCGCACGACCGCGAACTCGCGCCGCGCGCGATCACGATGGGCGAGGCCAACGCGACGGTCATGCCCGATGCCCCGGCGATCGAGTTCGACGGCGTGCACTTCGCCTACGCCGCCACGCGCCAGGACCCGGCCGACCCGGGGAACGACTCGCCCGACGAGCACCTGCCCGAACCCGACGTGACGGATCGACAGCCCGTGCTGAGGGGCGTCTCGTTCGAGGTGCCGCGGGGGCGGCGGATCGCGCTCGTGGGGCCGTCGGGTGCCGGCAAGTCCACGATCCTCGCGCTCATCGAGCGCTTCTACGATCCCTCGGTCGGCGCGGTGCGCATGGGCGGGCTCGACCTCCGCACGCTCGACCGGGCCGACCTCCGTGCGCAGATCGGCTACGTCGAGCAGGATGCGCCCGTGCTGGCAGGATCGCTCCGCGACAACCTCAAGCTGGGCAGCCCCGACGCGAGCGACGCCGAATGCGAGCACGTGCTGCGCGCCGTCAACCTCGGCGGGGTGCTCGACCGCGATCCCGCCGGCCTCGGCGCCGCGGTCGGCGAGGACGGCATCATGCTCTCGGGCGGTGAGCGCCAGCGGCTGGCGATCGCTCGCGCCCTGCTCGCGGCCCCGCCGATCCTCCTGCTCGACGAGTCCACGTCGTCGCTCGACGGCGTCAACGAGCGGATGATGCGCGAGGCGATCGACGCGGTGTCGGCCGGTCGCACGCTCATCGTCATCGCGCACCGGCTGTCGACCGTCATCGACTCCGATCGCATCGTCGTGCTCGAGGAGGGTCGCGTCGTCGGCGAGGGCACGCATGCCGAGCTCGTGGACTCCGTGCCCCTGTATCGCGAGCTCGCGGCGCACCAGCTGCTCGTCTGAGTTCCGGCCCACAGGCGGCGTCGGCGGTTCCCCGCCCTCGAGTTGCCCGAATCTGGCGAGAATCGGGCGACTCGGTGGTCCACTCCTGCCGAGTTGCCCGAATTTCGGGAGAATCGGGCAATTCGGAATGCGCCCCACTCACGAGTTGCCCGAATTTCGGGAGAATCGGGCAATTCGGAATGCGCCCCACTCACGAGTTGCCCGAATTTCGGGAGAATCGGGCAACTCGGCATCCGATCGACTCGCTTGTCCTTCCCAGCCGGCATTTCATCGGAAGGTTCCACAGACGCCGACGTCTCGCGCCACCCGGCGTGCGCGGAAGCCCACGCTGATTGGATGACTGCTCATCGTCCGTTGCACCCTTTGCTTGATCGTTCAGGCTTCACCGTCGCCGACGCTCGGGACGCCGGCGTGCCGTACGCACGACTCCAGTCGCAAGACTTGACCGCTCCCTACCCCGGTGTCCGCCGAGCCCTCGATCTCCCACTCACCTTCGTCGCGCGATGTCAGCTCCTGCTCCAGCGCCTCGGTGACGGCGTGTTCGTGAGTCACCGTTCAGCTGCGGAGCTCTGGCGAATGCATCTCACGACACCCGACCTGGTCGACCTGAGCGTGGTCGCGCCCCGACGCGCACCGCACGCGGCGGGAATCCGTGGCCACGCGTTGCGATTGAGGGGATCGGATGTCTCGCGCCGATCCGGCCTGCCGGTGACCTCGCCGGTGCGGACGTGGTTGGATCTGGCGGCATCCGGGGCGTCGGTCGACGACCTCGTCGTGGCCGGTGACCGAATCGTCCACGCCCGCGATCCGCTGGCCACCCTCGACGACCTCGCCCGAGCCATCGAGCGGCACCATGGGCGAGGCATCCGCTCGCTTCACGAGGCGCTGCCGCTGCTCAGTGCACTGAGCGACTCGGGCCGGGAGACACGGGTGCGCACCGCCGTCGTCTCACGAGGTCTGCCGCAACCCGTCGCTCAGCACCGCGTTCTCGATCATGCCGGGCAGCTCATCGGCGTCGCCGATCTGGCCTTCGTGGACTATCGCGTTCTCATCGAGTACGAAGGCGACCACCACCGGACCGACGGCGCTCAGTGGAGCCGGGACCTCCATCGGTTCAACCGGTACCAACGAGCCGGCTGGATGGCCTTCAGAGTCGACGCCGGCCGATTCGCCGAGATCGCCGCAACCCTCGACCTCGTCGAGGCCGCGCTCGTCGGCCGAGGATGGCCGGCCGTCGCATGATCTGATCGAGTTGCCCGAATTCGGCGAGAATCGGGCAACTCGATGGACGGAGACCCCGCGGCGGTTCAGGGTTCACCCCGGGGCGGTTTGGGGGTTAGCCGGGATGGGGCGGCGGGACGCCGATCGTAGCGTGGAGAACCGCATCCAGTGCTCGGATGCCACGACCTCCCCCTGAACGAAGGATCACCATGACCATCGCCACCGTGTCGCGCACGCGTGACCTCTCCCGTCTCGACGAGCTGCCCGTCGACCTCATCGACGACCTGCCCGACGCCTCCGACACCGACGCCTCGCCCGCGGGCCCGTCCCGGAACGGCCTCGGAGACTCGTTCGACCGCGTGCAGTCGGGCATCCAGGCCTGGTTGCGCACGTGGGAACCGCAGCGCCTGCCGGCCTTCACCGCCGTTCGCGACGTGATGCCCGACAGCGACCGCGGACGCAGTTCGCTTCGCGCAGCGCCCACCCGGCCCGACGGGGCGGTGCGCTTCACCGCGAGCGTGTACGACGGCCCGACCCGCGAAGGCGGCCCCCTCAGCTGGTCGCGCAACTGGGCGACCCTGGCCGTGCTGCCGGCGGCGCGGGAGGCCGGTCGACTCTTCTACCGCTTCCGCGTGTCGAGCCGCCTCGTGCTCGACGGGCAGGCATCGATGAGCCTGATGTCGACCAGCGTGAACTTCGGCATCGTCGCGGATGCCGCGAAGGCGAGTCCCTTCGACACGCCGGGCTTCGCGACCCCGATCGCACGTCCGCTCGTCGGCGTGCAGGCTCGCGAGGACGCCGACGCGCAGGCGTCGCAGGTGTTCGAGGGCTCGATCGCCGTGCGGCAGGGCGACACGCCCGCCATGGCGTTCGTCGTCGGCGCCGACCTGCTCTTCGACCAGGGCTGGGTACGCGTCCACGAGGGCTCGAGCACCTGGATCGGCTCCACCGAGCCGGGTGCCAGCGGCACCGTGGAGTTCCGCTACGCGCCGGCCGCGATGCTGCGCCTCCTCGGCCGGCTCGACGAGCCGCATCGCGTGGCCTGACCACGGCCCCACCACCCGTTCGACGGAGCGCGCCCCGGCTAGACTCGCCGGATGGCGCGCTTCGTCGTCGTGCTGCCACTCGTTCCGCTCGGCGCGGGCGACGAGTTCACGGTCGCCGACTGGCCGCTGCATGTGACGCTCGTCGAGCCGTTCCAGACGGCGCTCGACGCCACCGAAGTGGCCCGCGCCGTGGGGCGCTCCGTCGCCGACGCGCGCGAAGTACGAGCGACCGCCGGCGACGAGGCGCTGTTCGGTCGCCGGCGCAATGTGCCCGTGACGCTCGTGCGCGACGGCGGCGCACTCGGCGGGCTGCGCGAGCGGGCACTCGAGGCACTGCGCGACGCCGGCATCGACCTCGAGCGGAGCAGGCTCGAGTTCCGGCCGCACGTGACGCACAAGCGTCACGGACGCCTTCGCGCGGGCCAGCGGGTCGACCTCCGCACGGTGGCGCTCATCGACATGCGGCCGCCGCAGGGCGCTCACCACCGGCGGGTCATCGCCACCTGGGAACTCCGCGAGCGTGCGTAGCACCCGAATCGTGGGCTCGGCGCCGGCCGAGCTGATCGACGGCTAGGATCCGTTCGGGGTGGCGGCGGCGACCTCGGCGTCTTCGTCCCTGCTGCCCCGCTGCCACGGCCACCGTCCCGAGATCTCGACCTCGAGCGACCAGCTCAGGAATGTCCGGATGAGCACGATGAGCGCGAGCACGGTCACGGACTCGATCGTCGGGGTCACGGCGACCGTGCGGATGATGTCGGCCGCCACGAGCAACTCGAGTCCGATCAGGATGCCACGGCCGAGCACGCGACGGAACCGCGCGTAGACGGGGCCCGCCCGCCGGATACGGCGCAGCGCGGCATCCGTCGCCGCGACGAGCACGCCGACCACGATCGCGACGACGCCGAGCACGTCGATGAACTCGCCGACGCGGGTGATGATCGTCCCGAACTCCATGCCACCCTCCCGCGGCACACGCTAGCGCGCACGACGGTTGGGCCAGCGGCGCCGCGCGCAGCGGCAGTCGGATCGGGCTCGTTCCGACCAGCTCGCTTCGGCAGGCTCAGCGAGCGGTTCGCCTCAGTGGCGCAGGTGGTACCGGAGGCTCGCGAGTTCGGCGTTGAGTGCCGCCGGCACACGGTCGCCGAACTGCGCGAAGTACTCCTCGGTGAGGTCGCACTCCGCGAGCCACGAGTCGCGGTCGACGTCGAACAAGTGGTCGAGCGCGTCGTCCGAGATCTCGAGGCCGTCGAGGTCGAGCGAGTCCTTCGCGGGCACGAGGCCGATCGGCGTCTCCTCGGCGACGGCGGTCCCCTCGACTCGGCCGACGATCCACTCGAGCACACGCGAGTTCTCGCCGAATCCAGGCCACAGGAAGCTGCCATCGTGTCCCTTGCGGAACCAGTTCACCTGGAAGATCTTGGGCGCGTTCTCGCCGAGCACTCGGCCCATCTTGACCCAGTGGCCCCAGTAGTCCGCCATGTTGTAGCCGCAGAACGGGAGCATCGCGAAGGGGTCGCGGCGGAGCTCGCCGACCGTGCCCTCCGCCGCGGCGGTCTGCTCGGACGAGATGGTCGCACCCATGAAGACGCCGTGCTTCCAGGAGCGGGCCTCGGCCACGAGGGGCACGTTGGTCGCGCGGCGACCGCCGAACAGGATCGCGTCGACCGGCACGCCGTCGTGGGCGTCCCAGTCGTCGGAGATCTGCGGGCACTGCGCCGCCGCGACGGTGAAGCGCGAGTTCGGGTGCGCGGCGGGTCGGCCGGATGCCGGCGTCCACGGATTGCCCTCCCAGTCGATGAGCTCCTTCGGGGCCTCGTCGGTGAGCCCCTCCCACCAGACGTCGCCGTCGGGCCGGAGCGCGACGTTCGTGAAGATGGTGTTGCCCCAGAGCGTTGCCACCGCGGTCGGGTTCGTGCTCTCGCCGGTGCCGGGCGCGACGCCGAAGAAGCCCGCCTCGGGGTTGATCGCGTAGAGCCGACCGTCTTCGCCCGGACGCATCCAGGCGATGTCGTCGCCGATCGTCTCGACGGTCCAGCCGGGGATCGTCGGGCGGAGCATCGCCAGGTTGGTCTTCCCGCACGCCGACGGGAACGCCGCGGCGACGTGGTAGCTCTTCCCCTCGGGCGAGGTGATCTTGATCAGCAGCATGTGCTCGGCGAGCCAGCCCTCGTCGCGCGCCATGACCGACGCGATGCGGAGTGCGAACGACTTCTTCGCGAGCAGCGCGTTGCCGCCGTAGCCCGACCCGTACGACCAGATCTCGCGCGAGTCGGGGAACTGCACGATGTACTTGGTCTCGTTGCACGGCCATGCGACATCGGCACGACGGTGGCCGACGCCGTCGACGAGCGGGTAGCCGACCGAGTGCAGGGTGCGGACCCAGGGCTCGCCCGCCTCGATGAGGCGGTAGATCTGCTCGCCCATGCGCGTCATGATGCCCATCGACAGCACGACGTAGGGCGAGTCGGTGATCTCGACGCCGAGCTGCGAGATCGGGCCGCCGAGGGGGCCCATCGAGAACGGCACCACGTACATCGTGCGGCCCTTCATCGAGCCGTCGAAGACGTGCGTGAGCTCCTCGCGCATCTCGCGCGGGTCGACCCAGTTGTTCGTGGGTCCGGCATCCTCCTCGTAGGTGGAGCAGATGAACGTGCGGTCCTCGACGCGGGCGACATCGCCCGGGTCGGTGCGGGCCAGGAAGCTGTTGGGGCGCCACTCGGGATTGAGCTTGATGAGCTTGCCCTCGGCGATCATCTGGCGCGTGATCAGGTCGGCCTCGTGCTTCGACCCGTCGCACCAGACGATCTCGTCGGGCTTGGTGAGCCCGGCGATCTCATCGACCCACGCGCGCAGCGCAGGGTCGGTCGTACCGCGCTGTGCGGCGGCAGCACCGGATGCCTCGGTTCCGATCGAGAACTCGGAGATGGTCATCTGGGTCCCTTTCTGCGTTCCCGACCGTGGCCGGAATGGTTCGTACTTCAAGGATGCGCCACATTTCGGCGTCCGTACTGGTCAGTGGCAAGTTAAGAACTCGAATTCTTTCGCTATCCTTAAGTCATGAAGGCAGGCAGTCCCGATCTCGCAACGCTGGGCCAGCGCATCCGACACTTCCGCGGTCAGCGCGGCCTCACGCTCGACCAGCTCGGCGATTCGGTCGGGCTCGCCGGCAGCCAGCTGTCGCTCATCGAGAACGGCAAGCGCGAACCGAAGCTGTCCACGCTCGATTCCCTGGCCGAGGCGCTCGACGTCGAACTCGCCGATCTGCTCGCCCGCGAGGCGCCCAGCCGGCGGGCCGCACTCGAACTCGAGCTGGCGCGAGCTCAGGCGAGCCCCCTCTATGCGAGCCTGGGCCTGCCCGCCATCCGACCGAGTCGCGGCATCAGCGACGAGTCGCTCGAGTCGATCGTCGGACTTCACCGCGAGCTCCAACGACGGGCGAGCGAGGCCATCGCGACGCCCGAGGAGGCGCGACGCGCGAACACCGACCTGCGCGAGCGCATGCGCCGCCAGTCGAACTACCTCCCCGACATCGAGCAGCTCGCCGAGGAGCAGGTCCACGCCTCGGGCCATCGCAGCGGCGCGCTCACCCACCGCGAGGTGAGCGTCATGGCCGAGCGACTCGGGTTCCAGCTCATCTACGTCAACGACCTCCCCGACTCCACGAGGTCGATCACCGACCTCGACAACGGGCGCATCTACCTGCCGCCGGCCTCGATCCCCGGCGGCCACGGCCTCAGGTCCATGGCGCTGCAGGCCATGGCGCACCGGCTCCTCGGGCACGAACCCCCCGCCAGCTACGACGAGTTCCTCTGGCAGCGGCTCGAGATCAACTACTTCGCCGCCGCGTGCCTGATGCCCCGCGAGGCATCCGTCGCCTTCCTGCAGGCCGCCAAGAAGGAGAAGCGGCTCGCCATCGAGGACTTCCGCGACGCCTTCGGCGTCACGCACGAGGCGGCGGCGCTTCGGTTCACCAACCTCGGGACGAGCCACCTCGACATGACCCTCCACTTCCTGCGCGTGGCCGGCGACGGCGCGCTGATGAAGGGCTACGAGAACGACGGGCTCCCCCTGCCGACCGACGTCACCGGTTCGATCGAGGGGCAGTGGGTCTGCAAGAAGTGGAGCGCTCGCACGGCGTTCGAGCACACGAACCGCACGACGGAGAACTACCAGTACACCGACACTCCCGCCGGCACGTTCTGGTGCGCGACGCAGACCGGACGAACGGATGCCGCGGAGTTCTCGATCACCGTCGGCGTTCCGTTCGCGCAGGCGAAGTGGTTCCGCGGGCGCGAGACGACGGTGCGGGCGACGTCGACGTGTCCCGACGAGTCGTGCTGCCGCAAGGCCCCCGACGAGCTGGCGGAGCGGTGGGCGGGCCGAGCCTGGCCGAGTGCCCGGCTGCACGCGCACGTGCTCTCGCCACTGCCGTCGGGCACGTTCCCGGGCGTCGACGACTCCGAGGTGTACGCGTTCCTGGAGTCGCACGCCGGGCAGTAGCGGCACGTGGCCACCGACCCGGCGCGCTACCGACGCGGCGCGGCGGCGCGAGATCCGCTGACGCTATGAAGTGACACTTGCATTAGTGTGCGTCACACAGTAACGTGTGGGGCATGGAGCGAGACGAGACCACCACCGGACACATCCAGGAGTTGCGTCGCGGCACCGTGGTGCTCGCCTGCCTGGTGCGGCTGCGACATCCCGACTACGGCTACGCGCTGCTGGAGTCGCTGAACGGGCTCGGCATCCTGGTCGACGCCAACACGCTCTACCCGCTCCTCCGCCGCCTCGAGAAGCAGGGCCTGCTCACGAGCGAGTGGAACACCGACGAGGCGCGGCCCCGCAAGTTCTACCGCACCAGCCCGGCCGGCGAGCGACTCGCCGGTGTACTCATGACCGACTGGCGTCGCATCGACGACGCCCTCGCACGACTCGACACGGGAGACGACCGATGACCACCCTGACCGACCGCTACGTGTGGGCTGCGGCCCGCAGCCTGCCCGAGACGCAGCGCGACGAGTTCGGCCGCGAGCTCCGCGAGCGCATCGGCGACGTCATCGATGCGCACGTGGAGCGGGGGGCCGCGCCCGCCGACGCCGAGCACGCCGCGCTCGTCGAACTCGGCGACCCGCTGCGACTCGCCGCGACGTACGTCGACCGACCGCTGCAGCTCATCGGCCCGAAGTACTTCCTCACGTGGTGGCGACTGCTCAAGCTACTGCTCGCCATCGTGGTGCCGATCGCAGCGGCCGGAGTGCTGCTCGGCCAGGTGCTGTCGGGCGCCGACGTCGGCGGGATCATCGGCACGACGATCTCGACGACGCTGGCGGTCTTCGTGAACCTCTGCTTCTGGGTGACGCTCGTCTTCGCGGTGCTCGAGCGGAGCCCTGGAGCGTCGGTGCCCGGCAGCACGTGGACGCCCGAGGAGCTGCCGCAACCGCGCGATGACGCCCGCGCGGGGCGGCTCGGCGACCTCATCGCGTCGCTCGTCTTCCTGAGCCTGTTCGCCGCCGCAATCGTGTGGCAGCAGTCCGGCGTCGTGTGGATCGGCGGCGAGCGCCAGCCCATCCCGGTGCTCGACCCCGCACTCTGGTCGTTCTGGATCCCGTACTTCCTCGTGCTGCTGGTGCTCGAGGCGGTCTTCGCGATCGTCATCTACCTGCGCGGCTGGACCTGGACGATGGCCGGGATCAACGTCCTGCTGAACGCCGCCTTCGCGATCCCCGCCGTGTGGCTGTTCGTGACCGGGCAGCTGTTCGCCCCCGAGTTCGTGGAGGCGATCGGCTGGCCGTGGGGCGAGGCGAGCGACGTCACGGCGACCGTCCTGCTCATCGTCGTCATCGGCGTCACCGTGTGGGACGTCATCGACGGCTTCATCAAGGCCTCGCGCAACCGCGGCGGATCGGCCCTCGGCGGGTACGGGGTCGGTCGCTGAACCCGGCCGACGGATACCGCGGCGCGAACGCCGCGGCATCCGTCGTCTCACTTCGGCTGCATCCGGATGGCGCCGTCGAGCCGGATCGTCTCGCCGTTCAGCATCGGGTTCGCGATGATCGATCGCACCAGCGCGGCGTACTCCGTCGGATGTCCCAGCCGCGACGGGTGCGGCACCTGCGCTTCGAGCGAGGCACGAACGTCGTCGGGCATGCCGGCCATCATCGGGGTCTCGAAGATGCCGGGCGCGATGGTGACGACCCGCACGAGCAGCTTCGAGAGGTCGCGCGCGATCGGCAGCGTCATCCCGACCACGCCGCCCTTCGACGCGGAGTACGCGGCCTGGCCGATCTGCCCGTCGAACGCCGCGACCGACGCGGTGTTCACGATGACGCCGCGTTCGGCGGTGACGGGGCCGCCGGGGACCTGCCCGTCGACCGGGTCGTTCTTCGACATGGCCGCAGCCGCGAGGCGGATGACGTTGAACGTGCCGATGAGGTTGACGCGGATCGTGCGCTCGAACGCGTCGAGCGGCGCGGGCCCGTCACGGCCGACGGTGCGGTTCGCCGTCACGATGCCGGCGCAGTTCACGGCCACGCGAAGCGGTGCGATGTCGGATGCCGCATCGACGGCGGCCTGCACCTCGGCCTCGTTCGCGACATCCGCCGCCACGAACCGGGCGCGATCGCCGAGCGCGGCGGCGGCCTCCTCGCCGCGCGGGCCCCGCAGGTCGACCAGCACGACCGAGGCGCCGGCGTCGATGAGTGCGCGGGCGGTGGCGTTGCCGAGGCCGGATGCCCCGCCGGTGACGATCGCGGACGCGCCGTCGAGTTCCATGTGGTGTCCCTTCTGGTGGTGACGATTCCGAGTTGCCCGATTCTGCGTGGATCCGGGCAACTCGAGGGGTGAGCGTGCGCCGTCAGAGGCGCTCGATGATGGTGGCGTTGGCCATGCCGCCACCCTCGCACATCGTCTGGAGTCCGAGGCGGCCTCCGGTCGCCTCGAGATGGTTGACGAGCGTCGTCAGCAGCCGTGTTCCCGAGGAGCCGAGCGCGTGGCCGAGCGCGATGGCGCCGCCGCGGGGGTTCAGCTTCGCGGCATCCGCCCCCGTGTCCTTCAGCCATGCGAGCGGCACCGATGCGAACGCCTCGTTCACCTCATAGGCGTCGATGTCGCCGAGCACCACGCCTGCGCGCTCGAGCACGCGCTGCGTCGCCGGGATCACGCCCGTGAGCATGTAGAGCGGGTCGCTGCCGACGACCGAGAACGCACGGAACCGCGCCCGCGGCACGAGGTCGAGCTTCGACGCGGCGTCGGCACTCATGATGAGCGCAGCGGATGCCCCGTCGGTGAGCGGTGACGAGTTGCCGGGCGTGATTCGCCAGTCGAGCTCGGGGAACCGCTCGGCGAGCGCGTCGGTGCGGAAGGCGGGGTTCAGCCCGGCGAGCGACTCGACGGATGTCGCGGGGCGCACCGTCTCGTCGACGAGCGTGTCGACACCCGGCACGGGCACGACCTCGGTGGCGAACGCCCCGGACTCCCCCGCCGCCGCCGCGAGCGCGTGCGAGCGAGCCGAGTAGGCGTCGAGGTCTTCGCGGGAGAAGCCCCACTTGGCCGCGATGAGTTCAGCCGAGACGCCCTGGTTCACGAGTCCCTCGGGGTAGCGGGCACGCACGCGCGGGCCGTAGGGGTCGGCGCCCGCGGCGCTCGAGCCGAGCGGCACGCGGCTCATCGACTCGACGCCGCAGGCGATGACGATGTCGGCCTGGCCGGCCATGACCGCCTGTGCGGCGAACGTCGCGGCCTGCTGGCTCGAGCCGCACTGGCGATCGATCGTGGTTCCGGGGACCGTCTCGGGAAAGCCTGCGGCGAGCACGGCGTTGCGGGTGATGTTGTAGCTCTGCTCGCCGATCTGGCTGACGCACCCGCCGATGACGTCGTCGATGAGTGCCGGATCGAGGTCGTTGCGCGAGACGAGCGAGTCGAGCACGCCGGCGAGGAGGTCGACCGGATGCACGCCCGAGAGGATTCCCCCGGGCTTGCCCCGCCCGACGGGCGTGCGGATGACATCGACGATGACGGCTTCGGTAGGCATTCCCTCAGCCTACGGCCGGTGACCGGGGAGCGCGCCCGGCGGCCCGGCGCGGGCCCGCCGCCCGAGGCGTGCGGCGACTACTCGACCAGCGCCGCCGCCCGCTCGACCCGCACCGGCTCGCGCTCGGGCAGCACGATCGGATGCGTGCCGGCCATCGCCTCGACGACGCGCACGACCTGGCAGCTGTAGCCGTATTCGTTGTCGTACCAGACGTAGAGCACGACGTCGGTGCCGTCGGCGATCGTGGCGAGTCCGTCGACGACGCCGGCGCGGTTCGACCCGACGAAGTCGGTCGAGACCACCTCGGGTGACTCGATGTAGTCGACCTGCTGGCGCAGCGGCGAGGTGAGCGAGACCTGGCGGAGGTACCGGTTCAGCGCAGTCTTGTCGGTGGGCCGCTCGAGCTGCAGGTTCAGGATCGCGAGCGACACGTCGGGCGTGGGCACCCGGATGGCGCTGCCCGTGAGCTTTCCGGTGAGTTCGGGCAGCGCCTTCGCAACCGCCTTGGCGGCGCCCGTCTCGGTGATCACCATGTTGAGCGCGGCGGAGCGACCGCGACGATCGCCCTTGTGGAAGTTGTCGATGAGGTTCTGGTCGTTCGTGAACGAGTGCACGGTCTCGACGTGGCCGCGCACGATGCCGTACGCGTCGTCGACGGCGGCGAGCACGGGCGTGATCGCGTTCGTCGTGCACGAGGCGGCCGAGAGGATGGTGTCGGATGCCGCGATGTCGGCGTGATTGATGCCGTGCACGATGTTCTTGATCGCGCCCTTGCCGGGAGCGGTGAGCAGCACGCGCGAGACGCCCGTGGAGCGCAGGTGCTGCGACAGGCCCTCCTCGTCGCGCCAGCGGCCGGTGTTGTCGACGACGATCGCGTCGTGGATGCCGTACTCGGTGTAGTCGATCGACGCCGGGTCGTTCGAGTAGATGACCTGGATGAGGGTGCCGTTCGCGAGGATCGTGTTCGCCTGCTCGTCGACCTCGATCGTGCCCTGGAACGGGCCGTGCACGGAGTCGCGGCGCAGCAGGCTCGCGCGCTTGATGAGGTCGTTCTCGGAGCCCCTGCGCACCACGATCGCGCGGAGCCGGAGGCCCTGCCCGCCGCCCGTGTGCGCGATGAGGATGCGGGCGAGCAGGCGGCCGATGCGTCCGAAGCCGTAGAGCACGACATCCGTGCCCTCGGCGCGAGCCGAGCCGTCGGCGACGAGCACGGGCGCGAGCTCGCTGCGGAGGAAGTCGACGAGCGGCATCCGCTCACCCTCGGCACCCGACTCGCGGTAGCGGGAGACGAGCCTCGCCACGTCGATCGACGCCGGCCCCGGGCCGATGTCGCGCAGCGCCTCGAGCACGCGCATCGTGTCGGCGAGCGGGAGCTCGTCGACGCCGGCCTGGCGAGCGAACCGGTGGGCCTTCAGGAGCTCGATCGCCGAGCGGTTGATGAGCCGGCGGCCATGGATCGACGTCACCACCCCGTGGTCTCGGTAGAGGCCGCCGATCAGCGGGATCATCCGCTCGGCGAGCTCCTCTCGGGCGATCCATTCTGTGCGGCGGGCGGCGAAGTCGTGGCTCACGGTCGTCCTTCTCGGGCCGAGCGCGCGATTGGCAGCATCGACCACGTCAGTTTCGGGGGATGCCTCAATCCTAGGCGAGTCCGGTTGGGCGGTCCCTGTACGGTACGGCGTGAGCGGATGCCGCGAGCCGACGAATGGGCGCCGCGCCGCGGCATCCGGGCCCTTACACGCATGGCGACAGGCCGCGCAACCGCTGGACAAGCCAATCGTCCATGTGGTCGAGTGGCCTTAGATCCCGCGGCTCCCGACATCGCGGGGCCCGGAACGGAAGGGAAGATCCATGAACATCCTCCTGATCATCGTCGCCATCATCGCCATCATCCTGCTGTTCACCGGCGGCTTCGTGCAGTCGTTGAACTTCCTCCTGTGGGTCGGCATCGCGCTGCTCGTCATCGCCGTGGTGGTGTGGCTGGTGCGGATGCTGACGGGCAGCCGTCGCGTCTGACACAGAGGTAGCGCAGCGCATTCCCTGGGACTGAAGGCCTTCGCCGTGCCGCAGGTCATCAACGGCTGACCACGCGCCGTCGTCTCCGGTGGCCGAGCAGGGTCTTCCCGCTCGGCCACCGGCCTGTCTGTGGTCCGGCGGATATACTCGGACCGTCCAGGTGCCCCGGGTCGGGCGCCGGCGCTCGAAAAATGGGCGCGAAGCGAAGGTCGGTCAGCGGCCGGCCGCGCGAGACACATACGGAACCGCATCCGTCCTGTCTCGAGAGGCTTCAGCATGCCCAACGTCTCCACGCACGTCGCACACACCCTCGCCGCCCACGTCGACCATGTCTTCGGCGTGATGGGGAACGGCAACGCCTGGTTCCTCGATGCGCTCGAGCGCGAGACCGAGGTGCGGTTCACGGCCGTTCGCCATGAGGCGGGCGGTGTCGTCGCGGCCGACGCGCACTTCCGCGCGTCGGGTCGGCTCGCCGCCGCGACCACCACCTACGGCGCCGGCTTCACCAACACGCTCACCGCGCTGGCCGAGGCCGCGCAGGCCGAGGTTCCGCTCGTGCTCGTCGCGGGCGACCAGCCGACGGCGGGCCGCCGTGCGTGGGACGTGGACCAGATCGCGCTCGCCTCCGCGGTCGGGGCGCGCACGTACACGGTCGGGCGAACGGATGCCGCGGCCACGGTGGTGCTCGCGGTGGAGCACGCACTCGCGCGCCGCCAGCCCGTCGTACTCGCGCTGCCGTACGACGTGAGCGCCATGGATGCCGGCGGGTTTCCCGCAGCCCCGGCGCTGCGGCATCCGTCTCCGATCACGCCGTCGGACGAGTTCGCCACACGGACCATCGCGGACCTCGTCGAGGCGCTCGCCGGCGCCCGACGCCCGCTGCTGCTCGCCGGCCGCGGGGCGTGGCTCGCCGGGGCGGGAGACGCGCTCGGCGCCCTCGCCGACGCGACCGGCGCCCTCACGGTGACCACGGCGCTCGGCCGTGGCATCTTCCCCGACGGGCGCTACGACCTCGGGGTCGCCGGCGGGTTCGGCGCCCAAGGCGCCATGGAACTGGTACGCGAAGCGGATGTCGCGGTCGTCTTCGGCGCTGGGCTCAACCAGTTCACGATGCGGTTCGGTGAACTGTTCGCACCGGGTACGCGGGTGGTGCAGGTCGACGTCGGCCCGACCGCGACGCACGCGAACGTGACCGGATACGTCCGCGGAGATGCTGCGGTCGTCGCGCGCATGCTCGGCGCCGAGCTCGCGGCAGTGGGCGCCCGTCCGTCCGGGTGGCGGGAGACGGTGGACACCGCTGCCGCGCGGGCGTACGACACTGCGCCGGAGCTGGCCGACGACGGCCGCCTGGACCCGCGCGCGGTCGCCGTGCGCATCGGCGAGCTGCTGCCAGAGGACCGTGTCGTCGTCTCCGACGGAGGGCACTTCATCGGCTGGGCCAACATGTACTGGCCCGTCGCCTCGCCCGACCGCATGGTCATGGTCGGCACGGCGTTCCAGTCGATCGGACTCGGCCTGCCGAGCGTCGCCGGCGCGGCCGCGGCGAAGCCCGACTCGGCCATCGTGCTGACGACCGGCGACGGCGGGGGCCTCATGGCGCTCGCCGACCTCGAGTCGGCCGTGCGTGTCGCCGGCGGCCGCGGCATCGCCGTGGTCTGGAACGACGCGGCATACGGTGCCGAGGTGAACCTCTACGGGCTGATGGGGCTCGCCGAGGCGCCCATGCGCATTCCCGAGGTCGACTTCGCGGGGCTCGCTGCCGCGATGGGCGCCGAGGGCGTCACCGTTCGGCGGCTCGCCGACCTCGACCGTCTGGCGGCCTGGACGGCGAGACCCGTCGACGAGCGTCCGTTCCTGCTGCTCGACTGCCGCGTCTCGTCGGCCGTCATCGCGCCGTACCAGCAGGAGATCATCGCGATCAACCGACGGTGAGCCCGAAAACGGCGGATGCCCCGCGCCGAACACTCGGCACGGGGCATCCGTTCACCGGATGACCGACGCTGCTACTTCGACCAGGCGACCGGCTTCTCCCAGATGTAGTGGCCCTTCGACTGCGCTTCCTCACTGTCGGGACCGAGCGGGATGCCCGTGCGATCCCGCAGCAGCAGGGTCGCGACGAACCCGATCACCATGACCGCCGCGATGTAGAAGGCGACCGAGGTTGCCGTGCCGGTCGAGGCCACGAGCCAGGCCGCGATGGTCGGCGCGAACGCACCACCGAGGATCGCCCCGATCGCATACGTGATCGAGACACCCGAGTATCGGATCGAGGCCGGGAACAGCTCCGTGTAGTACGCGGCCTGCTGCCCGTAGGTGAACCCGTTGCCGATCGCGAAGAGCGAGACGCCGAGGAACAGCAGCCACGGGTTGCCGGTGGTCGCGAGCGGGAAGAGCAGGAACACGGTCGCGAGGAACGCGATCCAGCCGATGATGTACGTGTTGCGGCGACCGATGCGGTCGGAGACCATGCCGGCCGCGAACGTGCAGATGAGCCAGACGACGGATGCCCCGGCCACAGCGAGCAGCACGGGAGTGCGCTCCATGCCCACGAGCCCGCCCTCGTCGAGCGGCATGGTGGCGTAGTTCTGGAGGTATCCGCCGGTGGTCATGTACCCGGCGGCGTTGTTGCCCGCGAACGTGAGGGCGGCGAGCACGACGAGCAGCCAGTGCCGACGGAAGAGCGTGAGGATCGGGGTCTTCGCCTTCTCCTTCTTCGCGGCGATCTCCTGGAACACGGGGCTCTCGTCGACGGCGCGGCGCACGATGATGCCGACGATGATGAGCACGAAGCTCAGCAGGAACGGGATGCGCCAGCCCCACTCGAGGAAGGCGTCGCCGGGCGAGATGACCCCGGTCATGAGCGCGAGCACGCCCGACGCGAGGAGCAGGCCGATCGGCACGCCGATCTGCGGGAAGGCGCCGTAGCGACCGCGTTTCTCGTCGGGCGCGTGCTCGACGGCCATGAGGACCGCACCGCCCCACTCGCCACCGGTCGAGAGGCCCTGCAGGATGCGCAGGAGGATGAGGAGCACCGGAGCGGCGACGCCGATCTGCTCGTACGTGGGCAGCACGCCGATGAGCGTGGTCGCCGCGCCCATGAGGATCAGCGTGATGACGAGCATGGCCTTGCGGCCGATCTTGTCGCCGTAGTGGCCCGCGAGGAACGCGCCGAGCGGACGGAACAGGAAGCTGACGCCCACCGTCGCGAACGCCAGGATCGTGGCGAACTGCGGCCCGGCGGGGGCGAAGAACAGCGCGCCGAACACGAGGCCCGCGGCGCTCGCGTACAGGAAGAAGTCGTACCACTCGATCGTGGTGCCGATGACGGTGGCCATGGCCACGCGGCGAAGCTCATGCTGCCTCGTCTTGGGATGGAACTCGGTGCCGGGTGAGGCGGTCATGCAGATCGACTCCTCTGTCGTTGCGCTTCGGGGTTCTGATGCCGCACGACGGCGAGCATCGGCAGCCATCATATATCATTTCGGATACCATATCCGACCGCGATCGCATATGATCGGCACGGAGCCTGACATCGAAGTGGAGCCCGCACGTGCTCGATCCAGAACGCATCGCCGCGATCGCCGACGAACTCGTCGTTGCAGACCGCGACCGGACCATCGTCCCACTCCTCACTGCGCGCAACCCCGGCATGACCGTCGATGACGCGTACGCCGTGCAGAGCCTCTGGGCCGAGCGCGGCGTCGCCGCCGGACGTCGGCTCGTCGGCCGGAAGATCGGCCTGACGTCGAAGGTCATGCAGGTCGCCACCGGCATCACCGAACCCGACTACGGCGTGATCTTCGACGACATGGTCCACGAGTCGGGTGCCTCCGTCGAGTTCGACCGATTCTCGAACGTCCGCATCGAGGTCGAGCTCGCGTTCGTGCTGTCGAAGCCGTTGAGCGGCCCCGACGCGACGATCTTCGACGTCCTCGACGCGACGGCGTACGTCGTGCCCGCGCTCGAGATCCTGAACTCGCACATCGAGATGCAGGGCCGGACCATCGTCGACACGATCTCCGACAACGCCGCCATGGGCGCGATGGTGATCGGCGGCAATCCGGTCAAGGCCGACGCGGTCGACCTGCGCTGGGTCTCCGCGCTGCTCTATCGCAACCAGACGATCGAGGAGTCGGGCGTCGCGGCCGCGGTGCTCGGCCACCCCGCGATGGGCGTCGCCTGGCTCGCGAACAAGCTCGCGCAGCACGGGCAGTCGCTCGGTGAGGGCGAGGTCATCCTCGCGGGCTCGTTCACCCGCCCGATGTGGGTCGAGCGAGGCGACACGGTGCATGCCGACTACGGACAGCTGGGAGCGATCACATGCCGGTTCGAATGACCCTTCCGCCGACGTTCGCAGAGCGGATCGCGGCATCCGACCGCCCGCTCGCCGGCATGTGGGTGTGCTCGGGCAGCCCGCTCATCGCCGAGATCGCCGCCGGCAGCGGCCTCGACTGGCTGCTCATCGACGGCGAGCACTCCCCCAACACGCTCGAGTCGATCCTCGCGCAGCTGCAGGCGATCGCCGCCTACCCGGCGACCCCGCTCGTGCGACCGCCGTACGGCGACGTCGTGACGATCAAGCAGTACCTCGATCTCGGCGTGCAGAACCTGCTCGTGCCGATGGTCGACTCGGCCGAGCACGCCGCCGAGATGGTGCGCGCGGTCCGGTACCCGCCGGCCGGTGTGCGCGGGGTCGGGAGCGCGCTCGCCCGGGCGTCGCGGTGGAATCGCGTGCCCGATTACCTGGCGGATGCCGCCGGCACGGTGTCGCTCACCGTGCAGGTCGAGTCGGCCGCGTCGGTCGAGCACGTCGAGGAGATCCTCGCGGTCGACGGCGTCGACGCGATCTTCGTGGGACCGTCCGACCTGGCGGCATCGATGGGAGTCCTCGGCCAGCAGGATCACCCCGACGTCGCCGAAGCGGTCGAGCACTGCATTCGCGCGGCCGTCGCCGCCGGCAAGCCCGCCGGCGTGAACGCCTTCGTGCCCGCGATGGCCGATCGGTACGTCTCGGCGGGTGCGTCGTTCGTGCTCGTGGGGGCGGATGTCGCGATGCTCGCCCGCGCATCCGAGGCGCTCGCCGACCGGTTCATTCCGGCCGGCTCGGCCGGCGGGGAGCACGACGCACCTCGCGCGAGCTACTGACCCGGCTTCACATCCGCAGGCAGATCGTATATCATTTCAGATACGTTACGAGACGAGGGAGTCCATGAGCTCAGACGGCATCGCCACCCCGGGCAAGATCATCGCCGTGCACCTGAACTATCCGTCGAGGGCGGCGCAGCGCGGCCGCACACCCGCGCAGCCGAGCTACTTCCTCAAGCCGGCTTCCTCCCTCGCGCGCACAGGCGAGACGCTCGAGCGTCCGGCAGGCACCGAACTGCTCGCGTTCGAGGGCGAGATCGCGCTCATCATCGGCGAGCCGGCACGGCGTGTCACTCCCGAGCAGGGCTGGGCCCACGTCGCCGCGGTGACGGCCGCCAACGACTTCGGCCTCTACGACCTGCGCGCCGCCGACAAGGGGTCGAACGTGCGCAACAAGGGCGGTGACGGCTTCACCCCGATCGGCCCGGTCGCGATTCCCGTCGACGGCATCGGCGAGGGCGACTGGCGCGTGCGCACCTGGGTGAACGGCGAGCTCGCGCAGGATGACACGTCGGACACGCTGCTCTTCCCGTTCGGCCGGCTCATCGCCGATCTCTCGCAGCTCATGACGCTGGAGACGGGCGACCTCATCCTCACCGGCACCCCCGCCGGATCCAGCGTCGTGATCCCCGGCGACGTCGTCGAGGTCGAGGTCGACGCACCCGCCGCTCCCGGCGCACCGACCACCGGCCGGCTCGTCACGACGATCACCCAGGGCACGGCCGAGTTCGGCGACTTCGGCTCGAAGCCGTCGGTCGACGACCTGCAGCGGATCGAGGCGTGGGGATCCGAGGAGGAGCTGGCTGCGGCGGTGGCGGCGGGGCGGGCGCAACCGCTCGCCGAGCCCGTCGAAGCGGGCGCCTCGGCGGGCTCGGAGACCGGCACGAGGGGCCCGGGCACCGGCGAGTTCGAGCTCACTCCCGAGCTGCGCGAGCAGCTGCGCGGCGTCGCCGTGGCCACGCTCTCGGTCGCGCTCCGCAAGCGCGGCTACCACGACATCTTCATCGAGGGCGTGTCGGCCAACCACGCGGGCGACCGCATCGTCGGCCGCGCACGCACCCTTCGATTCATCCCCTCGCGTCCCGACCTGTTCGAACGCCACGGCGGCGGGTTCAACGCGCAGAAGCGCGCGTTCGACACCGTCGGCGCGGGCGAGGTGCTCGTCGTCGACGCCCGCGGCGAGCGCGGTACCGGCACAGTGGGCGACGTCCTCGCGCTGCGGGCCAAGGTGCTCGGAGCCGAGGGCATCGTGACCGACGGCGGCGTGCGCGACTTCGACGCGGTCGCCGACATCGGCATCCCGGTGTTCTCCCAGGGTGCGCATCCGAGCGTCCTCGGCCGCCGGCACGTGCCGTGGGAGGTCGACGCGACGATCGCCTGCGGTGGCGCGGCCGTGCAGCCGGGCGACGTGATCGTCGGCGACGGTGACGGGGTCATCGTCATCCCGCCGCACCTGGTCGCGGAGGTCGCGGCGGAGGCCGCCGCACAGGATGCCGCGGACGCGTGGGTCGCCGACCGCGTCGCCGAGGGCGAGCCCGTCGACGGCCTGTTCCCGATGAACGCCGAGTGGCGCGCCAGGTACGAGGCCTCGCGCGCCACCGGTGACGACGCTCCGGCGGGGGAATCGCGATGACCGGCCCGAGCAAGTCCGAGCTCGCGTACGGCCACATCCGCACGCGCATCGACGATGGACGCTACGTGCCCGGATACCGGCTCGTCCTCGGGCAGATCGCCCGCGAACTCGACATCTCGGTCGTGCCCGTGCGCGAAGCCATCCGCCGACTCGAGGCCGAGGGACTCGTGACCTACGAGCGCAACGTCGGTGCGCAGGTCGCGCTCGTGAAGGAGGCCGAGTACCAGCACACCATGCAGACGCTCGCGCTCATCGAGGGGTACGCGACAGCGCTGAGCGCTCCGATGCTCACGCGCGGCCACCTGGACCGGGCGCACGAGATCAACGAGCGGATGCGCCAGACCCTCGACCACTTCGACCCGCATCGCTTCACCGAGCTGAACCTGCAGTTCCACTCCGTGCTGTTCGAGGAGTGCCCCAACCCGCACGTGCTCGACCTCGTCCACCGGGGCTGGAACCGCCTCAACGTGCTGCGCGACTCCTCGTTCAGCTTCGTGCCGGGCCGTGCGCGCGCCTCCGTCGAGGAGCACGACCGCCTGCTGCAACTCATCGAACAGGGCGCCGAGCCGCTCGACATCGAGCTCGCAGCCCGCGCCCACCGCACGGCCACGCTCGACGCGGTGCTGGCGTTCCAGTCCGAACTCCGGGCGGCCGCCGAGGCGCCGCCCGTCTCCGATTCATCCGATCTCTCCGTCGCTGCACACTGAAGGGACCACCATGGCGCACTACATTCCCGAGGGCCTACCCGACCGCATCCGTCACTACATCGACGGCGAGTTCGTCGACTCGGTCGGCGGCGAGACGTTCGACGTGCTCGACCCCGTCTCGAACGAGACCTACGTGCAGGCCGCCGCCGGGCAGAAGGCCGACATCGACCGCGCGGTGGTGTCGGCCCAGCGCGCGTTCCGCGAGGGCCCCTGGCCCCGGATGCTGCCGCGCGAGCGTTCGCGCGTGCTGCATCGTGTCGCCGATGCGGTCGAGGCCCAGGACGCACGACTGGCCGAACTCGAGACCTTCGACACCGGCCTGCCGATCACGCAGGCGCTCGGCCAGGCGCGTCGTGCCGCCGAGAACTTCCGGTTCTTCGCCGACCTGATCGTCGCGCAGGCAGACGACACCTACAAGGTGCCCGGACGGCAGGTGAACTACGTCAACCGCAAGCCGATCGGCGTCGCCGGCCTCATCACGCCGTGGAACACGCCGTTCATGCTCGAGTCGTGGAAGCTCGCGCCGGCCATCGCGACGGGCAACACCGTCGTGCTGAAGCCCGCCGAGTTCACCCCGCTGTCGGCGTCGTTGTGGGCGTCGATCTTCGAGGAGGCGGGCCTGCCGAAGGGCGTCTTCAACCTGGTGAACGGCCTCGGCGAGGAGGCCGGTGACGCGCTCGTGAAGCACCCCGACGTGCCCCTCATCTCCTTCACCGGCGAGAGCCGCACCGGGCAGGTCATCTTCGCCAACGCCGCACCGTTCCTCAAGGGCCTCTCGATGGAGCTCGGCGGCAAGAGCCCGGCCGTGGTGTTCGCCGACGCCGACCTCGACGCGGCCGTGGACGCCACCATCTTCGGCGTGTTCTCGCTGAACGGCGAGCGCTGCACCGCCGGCAGCCGCATCCTCGTCGAGCGCTCCGTCTACGACGAGTTCATCGAGAAGTACGCCGCACAGGCGAAGCGCGTCGTCGTGGGCGACCCGCACGACCCGAAGACCGAGGTCGGCGCGCTCGTGCACCCCGAGCACTACGACAAGGTCATGAGCTACGTGGAGATCGGCCGGTCCGAGGGCCGGCTCGTCGCCGGCGGCGGGCGCCCCGAGGGCTTTGACGAGGGCAACTTCGTCGCCCCGACCGTCTTCGCCGATGTCGCCCCCGACGCCCGGATCTTCCAGGAGGAGATCTTCGGGCCGGTGGTCGCGATCACGCCGTTCGACACCGACGAGGAGGCGCTCGAGCTCGCGAACGGCGTGAAGTACGGTCTCGCGGCCTACGTGTGGACGAACGACCTGCGCCGCGCGCACAACTTCTCGCAGGCGGTCGAGGCGGGCATGGTGTGGCTGAACAGCAACAACGTGCGCGACCTGCGCACCCCCTTCGGCGGCGTGAAGGCCTCGGGCCTCGGCCACGAGGGCGGCTACCGCTCGATCGACTTCTACACCGACCAGCAGGCCGTGCACATCACGCTCGGGCCCGCCCACAACCCCACCTTCGGCAAGCACTGACGCAAGGACGCGAAGCCATGACACACCGCGACGACATGACCCTCACCTCCTCGGGCTACTACGTGAGCCAGGAGGCGCCGATCCACTCCGACAACCCGGTCCCAACCCCCACCGTGCCGGCCCCCGACGTGCTGCGCTGCGCAT
>DASUVU010000022.1:0-3369 GCA_036378815.1 Agromyces sp.
ATCGCTGTCGGCGACGCGGCCTGAGGCATCCGCTCGACTGCGCTGCCGTGCGTCACCGCTCGCTCAGCGCGGCGCGCTCGTGGTCGCTCGAACCACCAACCGCGTGGGCAGGGGAGCGCCCGAGTCGGGCAGCGGATCGGCCGCGCCCTCGTCGAGCAGCAGCGCCATGACGACGTCGACCGCGAGCCGGCCCTGCTCGCCGGGGTACTGCTCGATGGTCGTGAGCTCGAACATCTCGGCGTACTCGTGCCCGTCGACGCCGATGATCGAGAGGTCGCCGGGCACGTCGATGCCGAGCTTCTCGGCGGCGCGGATGGCGCCGATGGCCATCTCGTCGGATGCCGCGAACAGGGCGGTCGGGCGTGCGGCCGGATGCCCCAGCAGCTGCAGCGCGCCGGTGTAGCCGCCCGGCAGGCTCACGTCGGCCTCGAGGATGACCGCGCGGTCCTCGGGTGGGATTCCCGCCGTCGAGAGCGCGTCGAGGAACCCCTGGCGGCGCTGCCCCTGCACGCTCAGCGGCAGGTCGCCCGCGCCGACGCCGGCGAGGTGGGCGATGCGCGTGTGGCCGAGGTGCAGCAGGTGCTCGGTCGCGAGCTGGCCCACCGCGCGGTCGTCGACCGAGAGGCGCGCGTCGGCGCCGCCGCTGCCGCCGAGCGCCACGAGGGGCTTCTCGCGCTTCTCGAGCGCCGCGACCTCGTGGTCGTCGAGGTCGACGCCGACCGCGATGACGGCGTCGACGCGCTTGCGGGCGAGGAAGAAGTCGAACACCCGCGCCCGGTCGGGGCCGGGCTCCGACAGGTTGTAGAGCGTGAGGTCGTATCCGGCCGAGAGGAGGGCGCGCTCGATGCCCTCGAGCACCTCGCCGAAGAACCACCGGTTCACGAACGGGATGATGACGCCGACGTTCTTCGTGCGCCCGGTCACCAGGCTCGCGGCATCGGGGGAGGCGATGTAGCCGATCTCCTTGGCCGCGGCCTCGACCCGGCGACGCGTGTCATCGGCGACGTAGCCGCCGCCCGAGAGCGCCCGCGAAGCGGTGGCCTTGGAGACGCCCGCGAGCCGTGCGACGTCGCCGATGGCTGCCATCGCCGCCTCCCTCCGTCGGGCTGCTCCGATGCAGAGTGTAGTGCTCGCGGGAGCGAATGTGGAACCGTTTCCCTTCGTGTGCTCCGTGCCTCGACTCCGCGCGGCATGCGAACGTGGGAGCGCTCTCCCACCGGCTCCCCGGCGTTCCGGCTCGGTGTCCGAACCGTGACCTCGGGTGTCTTGTGAGGAATCGCTTTGGTGTCATACCGTGGGTGCTGGAACCGGTTCCCGGTCCCCTGCCTGCACCACACTCAATGAGGAGAAGACATGAGACTCACACGGCATCGCCGCTGGGCGGTCCCCGTCGTGGCGGCCGCGGCGGTCGGCCTGGCGCTCACGGCCTGTACTGGCGACATCGCGAACGAGACCGCGGCCGACGTCGACTGCGGCCCCTACGAGGAGTACGGCACCTTCGACGGCGCCGAGGTCACGGCGGCCGGCACGATCCTCGACCTCGAGGCCGACCGGCTGAACGAATCCTGGGCCGACTTCGAGACCTGCACGGGCATCTCGGTGGAGTACCAGGGCTCGAGCGAGTTCGAGGCGCAGATCGCGGTCCTCGCCGAGGGCGGCAACGCCCCCGACGTCGGCATCGTCCCGCAGCCGGGTCTGGTTCAGCGGCTCGCCGACGGCGGCTGGCTCATCCCGGCCTCCGAGCCGGTCGAGGCCAACGTCGACGAGTTCTGGTCCGAGGACTGGAAGAAGTACGGCACGGTCGACGACACGTTCTACGGAGCCCCGCTCATGGCGAGCATCAAGGGCTACGTCTGGTACTCGCCGTCGGAGTTCGAGGAGAAGGGCTACGAGATCCCCAAGACCCTCGACGAGCTGAAGACGCTCTCCGAGAAGATCGCGGCCGAGGGCGACCACAAGCCGTGGTGCGTCGGCCTCGAGTCCGGTGACGCCACCGGCTGGCCGGGCACCGACTGGGTCGAGGACTACATGCTCCGCCTGCACGGCGCCGACGTGTACGACCAGTGGGTGACCCATGGCATCCCGTTCAACGACCCGCAGGTCGCCGACGCGTTCGACGCGGTGGGCGACTACCTGAAGAACCCCGACATGGTGAACGGCGGCATCGGCGACGTGTCGACGCTGGTCACCGAGGCGTTCCAGACGGCCGGTCTCCCGATCCTCGACGGCGCGTGCTCGCTGCACCACCAGGCCTCGTTCTACGAGACCTTCTGGAACCCCGAGGGCGGCGACGAGGTGAAGGTCGCCTCCGACGGCGACGTGTTCGGCTTCCTGCTCCCGCCGGCCAACGCGGATGACCCGCTGTCGGTCACGGGCGGCGGCGAGATCGTCGTGGCCTTCCGCGAGGCCGACGAGGTCGAGGCGTTCCGCGCGTACCTGTCGAGCGACACCTGGGCCAACAACCGGGTGAGCCTGGGCGGCGTGATCAGCGCCAACCGGGGCCTCGACCCCGAGAACGGCTCGAGCGAGCTGCTCGTGCAGTCGATCGAGATCCTGCAGGATCCCGAGACGACGTTCCGCTTCGACGGATCCGACCTGATGCCCGGTGCCGTCGGCGCCGACTCCTTCTGGAAGGGCATCGTGGCGTGGGTCGGTGGGCAGAGCACCGAGCAGACCCTCGACGCCATCGAGGCGAGCTGGCCCGCCAGCTGACCGTCCGCGCGTCGCACGCGGCGTGAGCCGGCGAGGCGACACAATCGAGGGGCGGGGTTCGACACCCCGCCCCTCGGCACCCCAGCTTCAACGACGAACCCGGGAGGCACGATGACCACGGCCGATCTGCTCGGCAAACTTCTGCAGGTGGTGATGGGCCTCGCGATCCTCGCGGCGGTCGTCGGCCTGCTCGTCTTCTTCATCGACAAGGCGCCGAAGAAGGGCCGAGACTACTGGCAGCTCGCCGGCTTCCTCGCGCCGGCGATGCTCTTCGTGCTCGTCGGACTCGTCTATCCGGCGATCCGCACGAGCATCCTCGCGTTCCAGAACTCCAGCGGCGACTGGACGATGGACAACTTCATCTGGACGTTCACGCAGCCCGCGGCGATCCGCACGCTGATCAACACGATCATCTGGGTGCTGCTCGTCCCCACGTTCGCGACGGCCGTCGGCCTCGCCTACGCGGTGTTCATCGACCGGTCGCGCGGTGAGAAGTTCTACAAGGCGATCCTGTTCATGCCGATCGCGATCTCGTTCGTGGGCGCGAGCGTCATCTGGAAGTTCGTCTACGAGTACCGCTCGGGCGACCGCGAGCAGATCGGCCTCCTCAACGCCATCGTGGTCGCGTTCGGCGGTGAACCCGTGCAGTGGCTGCAG
>DASUVU010000023.1:0-4346 GCA_036378815.1 Agromyces sp.
ATTCTTGTCGGGTGCGGTGCGCGACCTCGGCGGAGAGCTCGACGCGCCCGGCACCACCGGCCCGACGAGCGAGGCGGGATAAGCCGCCCGAGCCGCGGAAGCACGTCGTAAATAGTCGTCGCCACCTGACCGGGTTACAATCACTGCGGACACACGGCAGGGGGCACGGTGGCTGAACGTCTGCGAAGCTCACGACGGCGGGTCTTTCCCGCCGTCGTCATTCTGGTCGCCGTGGCGCTCACCGGGTGCACGGGGGGCGGGATCGACCCGGCCGTGCAGTTCGACCCGATCGACGCCCCGCTGCCCGATGAGCTGGCGACCGAGCTCGAGGCAGTGCTCGACCAGGCCGTGCTGCTCAGCGGTTCGAGCGGTGGCGTCGCCGGCGTCTGGGCGCCGTGGGCGGGGGAGTGGTCGGCAGCCTCCGGCACGGTCGACTTCACCGAGGGTGCGGCCCCCGCGAAGACCGACACCGAGTTCCGCATGACCGCGGTGACGACCGAGATCACGTGCACGATCCTGCTGCGCCTCGCCGACGCCGGCGAGGTCGCCCTCGACGACAAGGTCGTGAAGTACGTCGACTGGATCCCGGGACTCGAGGGCATCACGCTCGAGCAGCTGTGCCGCCACACCTCGGGCCTCGCCGACTACTACCCGACGCTGCGCAGCCACTTCGTCTCGAATCCCGAGCGCAACTGGCCGACGAACGAACTGCTCTCGAACGGTCTCGCCCTGAGCCGCACCGGCCCGCCCGGGGAACAGGTGCGCATCTCGCGCACGGGCATCATGCTCCTCACCGAGGCGCTCGAGCGTCGCACCGGTCGCTCGTGGTCCGAACTGGCCGACCAGTACGTGTTCGACCCGCTCGGGCTCGAGGACACGCGGATCCCCCCACCCGACGTCATGGATCATCCCGGCGTGTTCGGCGGCTATTCGGCGGGGATCGCGCAGGGAGGCCTCATCGACTGCGCGGTGGTGCTCGACGACTCCGACCAGTCCAGTTCCAGCGGAGGTCCGGCGGCCGGTGGCGTGTCCAACCTCGAGGAGACGGCTCGGCTGAACGAGGCGTTCGCGACCGGCACCTTGCTCTCCGAGGCGACGGCGCGCGCGCAGTGGACGCTGGTTCCGCTCGGCGGGTCGGCACCCGCCTGGCAGTCGGCCGCCATCGGCGCCCAGCAGTACGGGCCCATGCGCGGGGCGGCCGGCGAGTCGATCGGGGCGCTGTCGGCGGCGTTCACCGATCCCGCCAGCGGTCTCACGGTCGTCGTCGCGCTGAACAATTCGACCTCGGGTGCCGACTTCGTCCGCGAGGTCGCCTTCGCGCTCGCCTCCCTGGGGTCGAAGGCGGCACCGGCCGAGGGGCGCGAGCTTCCGCTCGTTGAGCTGCCCTGGTCGGTCGACCAGGCCACGGCGAAGATGCTGGAGCTGGCGAAGTGCCCGCCGCCGGCGGAGGCGCCCGCCGAGGGTTGACGCGCTGACGGATGCCACGGGGTCGGCCACTAGCCCCGCAGTCGTCGTCGCGGCATCCGATGCCCTCTACCGGTCGGGCCCGATCGGTGGGACGATTCGGCCAGGACCTGGGAGGACGTATGGACGAGAACCCCGACCTGCCGTCGCCGACCGACTTTCCCGGCCGGGCAGCCTCCGGACGGGAGGCCCGCAGCCGCGTGCCCCGCTCCAGCCACGCGTCGTGGGCGCCGCCCGCCGACCGCTTCGATCCGATCGCGCTGCTCGAGGAACAGGCCACCACGAGGGTGCCCGAACTGGTTCCGATCCGACACGCGCGCATGGTGGTCTCGCCGTTCACGTTCTATCGTGGCGCCGCGCTCCTCATGGCGGCCGACCTGGCGGACACGCCCGTCTCGGGCATCACCACCCAGATCTGCGGTGACGCGCACCTGTCGAACTTCGGCGTGTTCGGCACGCCTGAGCGTCGGCTGCTCTTCGACATCAACGACTTCGACGAGACCCTGCCGGGCCCGTGGGAGTGGGACCTGAAGCGACTCGTCGCGAGCTTCGAGGTCGCGGGCCGCCATCGCGGCTTCACCGACGCCGAGCGTGACGGGGTGAATCGGGCTGCGGTGCGCGGATACCGCACCAGGATGCGCCGATTGGCCGCGTCTCGGGTGCTCGAGGCGTGGTACGACCGGCTCGATGCGGATCAGGCCTCGATGTGGGTGCGTTCCGAGAAGGAGGCCCGCCGCCTCGACAAGCGCCTGGTGAAACGCACTGAGGCGGCGCTCGCGAAAGCCCGGGGCCGAGACAGCCTGCGGGCGTTCTCGAAGCTCGTGCGCGTCATCGACGGCGAGATGCGGATCGCCGCGGACCCGCCGTTGATCGTGCCGCTCGAGGACCTGCGGCCCGAGGGGCGTACCGCCGAGGACGACGTGCAGCAGATGCAGGAGATGCTGCAGAGCTATCGATCCACGCTGCCCGGCACGCGGCATCCGCTCGCCGAGTTCAGCTACGTGCACATGGCCCGCAAGGTGGTCGGCGTCGGCAGTGTCGGCACGCGCGCGTGGATCGTGCTCATGCGTGGGCGCGACGACGCCGATCCGCTGCTGCTCCAGGCGAAGGAGGCCGAGGCGTCGGTGCTCGAGCGGTTCCTGCCTGCGAGCGAGTACGAGCAGCACGGCGAGCGCGTGGTCCGAGGGCAGCGGCTCATGCAGGCTGCGAGCGACATCTTCCTCGGCTGGCAGCAGGTGACGGGGTTCGACGGCCTCACGCGCGACTTCTACCTGAGGCAGTTGCACGACTGGAAGGGCGGCGTCGACATCGAGATCATGATCCCGTCGGGCGCCGAGTTGTACGCGAACGCGTGCGGCGAGACCCTCGCGCGGGCGCACGCTCGCGCGGGCGACCGGGTCGCGATCGCCGCCTACCTCGGGTCGAGCGATCGGATGGACCGGGCCCTCGCGGAGTTCGCGATCGCCTACGCCGACCAGAACGATCGTGACTACGCCGCGTTCCGCGATGCCGTCGACTCCGGCCGGCTGGAGGCCGCCGCGACGGTCTGACGCGGTCACCCGGGGTCCGATTCCGTCCGGCCCGACGAGCACCCCAACGTTTCGAGGCCCTCATCCGTCTGTATGGGTGAGAGAGGAAGTGACCGTGGAACCTCGCATGAGCCGACGACGGATGCCTCGCGGCGTCGTGCGGGCCGGCATGCTCGTCGCCGCAGCAGCCGCCGTCGTGCTGGCGACCGGATGCGCCCAGGCGATACCGCCCGTGGGCGAGCCGATTCCCGAGCCCGAGGCACCGGTGATGAGCGCCGTCGACTGCCGCTCCGAGCCCACCTCGGCGATGATGTTCGATGGCGTGGCGACTCCCGACCCCACGATTCCGGTTCCCGGGCGCGTGCCGGCCGGCTTCGAGGCATCCGCCGCCCTGCGCTGCGTCGTCGACTGGGGGCCGTTGAACGAGGTCGAGACGGCACCGGATGCCGCACCCAGTGCGCCGATCGTGCAGGTCGAGCGTCTCGACGGCGACCTCACGGCGCTGCTCGCCGCGCTCGCCGAGCCCGACGACCTGACGCCGGTCGACACGATGTGCACGGCGGACCTGGAGATCGTGCCGGCGCTCTGGCTCGAGGACGCCGACGGCGGCGTGGTGCCGGTGCACTACCCCCGGAACGTGTGCGGCAAGACGAAGCCGGCGGTGCACCAGGCGCTCGCGGGCCTCGCGGTCACCGACGTGCAGCCGTGGACGTCGCCCGGTCGCTGACGGCGGGGCGCACGATGCGAGCCAGCCGCTGGGCGATGCGCCGGGCCGGCGAACGGCGGTCGGGGGTCGCCCGCACCGCTGCGAACTCCTGACGTGAGTTGTCGAGCTCGACCGCGACGACGCAGACCAGCGGATGCCGCCCGCCCACCACTCGGCTGCGCTCGGTGTCGAGTCGCCACGTGATGCGTCCGTTCGGTGCGCGCATGCGCGTCTGCACGAACGCGGTGCTCTTGGGGCGACGCAGTGAGATGGCGATGCGTGCGCCTCGCGGAACCCCGCTGAGACGCGCGGTGACCCGCAGGCGCCCCCGGCGGTATCGCAGCCGCAATCGGTCGAGCGTGGCGTCGATCGGCGGTGCCGGACGCACGTGTCGGGCGGCGGCGGTGCGGAGCACCCTCGCCCACTCGGCGACGACGGTCGGGTCGTCGTACCGGGTCGCGGCCAGCTGCGCTGCCCGCCGCATCCGGCTCCGCTCGTCGGCCGGCATGGCGGTGAGCCGAGTGATCGCGGCGGCCGCGGCCGCCCGGTCGCCGTCGGGCATGAGGAATCCGGTCACGCCGTCGTCGATCATGTCGGCGGGGCCGTACGCGATGTCGTAGGCGACGGGGATGCATCCGCCCGCCATG
>DASUVU010000024.1:0-2961 GCA_036378815.1 Agromyces sp.
GGTGTCGATGCCGAGCCCGTGGCGTGGACGGATCCGCGGGTGGACTGGGATGCATTCGACGTCGCGGTGCTGCGCAGCACCTGGGACTACGTCGACCACCTGCAGCGCTTCCTCGAGGTGACGGAGCGGATCGAGCGATCCCGGTGCACGTTGCTGAATACGGCGGATGCCGTTCGATGGAATGCCGACAAGCACTACCTCGACGACCTCGACCGGTTGGGCGTGCCGATCGTGCCGATCATGCGCGGAACCCGAGCCGACGCCCCGCGCATTCGTGCCGCGGTCGCAGAGGCGGGGTGGGACGAGCTCGTGCTGAAACCCGCCATCGGCGTCGGCGGCTCAGGGGTCGTGCGCACGACGGCAAGCGGGCTCGCGGAGGTGCTCGACGGCCTGGCACCCGGGACCGAAGTGATGGTTCAACCGTTCGCGGAGGAGATCGTCGGCGAGGGCGAACTCTCGTTCGTCTTCCTCGGCGATGACCTCAGTCATGTGCTGCGCAAGCGCCCGGCGGCCGGCGACTTCCGCGCCCACGGGATCTACGGCGGAACGATCGAACTCGCCGATCCCGGTCGCGGCGATGCGGCAGCCGTCTCCGCGATGCTCGCGCGACTCCCCTTCGATCTGCTCTACGCCCGTTTCGACGTCGTCCGGTACGGCGGACGGCTCGCGGTGCTCGAGTTGGAACTCATCGAGCCGATGCTGTACCTCGATCTCGCGCCCGGCAGCGCGGGACGCCTCGCGGATGCCACCCGGGCTCGACTGCGTGCAAAGGAATGATTGCAAAGAACCTGTTGCAAAGAACCTCTTGCAAACTTTTCTTTGCAGAGGTATCTTTGCAATATGAACGACGCCACCGACATCCAGTCGGAGCCCAGCAGCACGCAGCACCCGTTCGTCGACCACGTGCTCCCGATCGACAGCCTGAGGTCGCTCGCCCACCCGCTGCGCGTCCGCATCTACGACGAGTTGTCGGCGTACGGCCCGCTCACCGCGAGCGGGCTCGCCGAGCGTCTCGGCGAATCGAGCGGGTCGACCAGCTATCACCTGCGGCAGCTCGAACGCACGGGCCTCGTGCGGGAGGACACGACGAGGGGCAAGGGTCGGGAGCGGTGGTGGGAGCGCACTCCCGGGTCCATCGCGATCCCCGACGCGCGCTCACTGCCGCCCGGCAGTGCGGAGCGTCTCGCGGTCAGGCTCGTCGAAGACGAGTGGTTCCGGTCGCGCGAGCAGAACTTCCACGACTTCGTCTCCGAGGGCGATCAGGTCTTCGGTGACGAGTGGCTCGACATCGCTGCGAGCGACACCATCAACCTGCGCCTCACGCCCGACCAGCTGCACGGGCTCGTCACCGACATCGACGTCGTGCTGAAGAAGTACATCGACGCCTACAAGAAGACCCCGACTCCGGGTTCTCGCCCGGTGCAGATCCATGTCAACGCCTTCCCGCTCGTTCGCGGGGAGCCGACCGACGAAACCCCGGAGGGATGACGATGAACACCGCACTCCTGCAACCGCGCTCCGGAATGCTCGCAGGTTGGGCCGTTCGCAGCGGCCTCGTCCTGGCGACGTGGGGACTGCAGCGCGCCACCCGTCGCACCGACCGCGACCGCCTCCTGCGTCGCATCGAAGCGCGGGCCGCTGCAGAGGCAGCCCTGGCAGAACGCGACGCGGCCTACCGGTCGACCATGTTCGGCCTGATGTAGAGCCCTTCTCAGGTGCTCACCGGGCGACCGGACGAGACGACGGATGCCCCGCCCGACCCAGTTCCTTCGACATGCTCAGGGACTCGGCGGTGCGGGGCATCCGTCGTTCGTGGCTACTGGACCTCGGCGACCTCGGCGCCCTCTGCGGGCTCCTCGGCGTGGGTGCCCGCGGAGTCGCGACCGTTGGTGTCGGCGTCCTCCTGCATCACGGGTGCGAGCGAGAGCTTGCCTCGGTCGTCGACCTTCGTGATCACGACGAGGAGCTTCTGGCCGACCCCGAGCACGTCATCGACGTTCTCGACGCGCTTGCCTCCGGCGAGCTTGCGCACCTCGGAGATGTGCAGCAGGCCGTCCCTTCCGGGCAGCAGCGAGACGAACGCGCCGAAGGCGGCGATCTTCACGACCGTGCCGAGGAACTGCTCGCCGACCTCGGGATTGGTGGGGTTGGCGATCGCGTTCACCTGGGCGCGGGCGGCCTCGGCCGACGGGCCGTCGGTCGCGCCGATGTAGACGGTGCCGTCCTCCTCGATGGAGATGTCGGCGCCGGTCTCGTCCTGGATGGCGTTGATCGTCTTGCCCTTGGGGCCGATGAGCTCGCCGATCTTGTCGACGGGGATCTGCACCGAGATCACGCGCGGGGCGGTCGGTGCCATCTCGTCGGGGCCGTCGATGGCGGCGTTCAGCACGGCGAGGATGGTCGTGCGTGCGTCCTTCGCCTGCGTCAGCGCGCCGGCGAGCACCGAGGCCGGGATGCCGTCGAGCTTCGTGTCGAGCTGGATCGCGGTGACGAAGTCGCTCGTGCCGGCGACCTTGAAGTCCATGTCGCCGAGCGCGTCCTCGGCGCCGAGGATGTCGGTGAGCGCCGCGTAGCGGGTCTCACCGTCCACGGTGTCGGAGATGAGGCCCATCGCGATGCCGGCGACGGGCGCACGCAGCGGCACACCCGCGTTCAGCAGGGACAGCGTGGATGCGCAGACCGAGCCCATCGACGTCGAGCCGTTGGAGCTGAGCGCCTCGGACACCTGACGGATCGCGTAGGGGAACTCCTCGCGGGCCGGCAGCACCGGCATGAGCGCGCGCTCGGCGAGTGCGCCGTGCCCGATCTCGCGACGCTTCGGCGACCCGACACGGCCGGTCTCACCGGTCGAGTAGGGCGGGAAGTTGTAGTTGTGCATGTAGCGCTTCTTGGTGACCGGGCTCAGCGAGTCGATCTGCTGCTCGAGCTTCAGCATGTTCAGCGTGGTGACGCCCAGGATCT
>DASUVU010000025.1:0-3119 GCA_036378815.1 Agromyces sp.
CCTGCCATGCTCTCACCCCGCGCCCCGCATGTGAGCAACTTCACAGCCACCGGCCCCTCGGATGAGGGTAGGCTGGCGTCGGCCGCGCATGAGGGCCCGAGGTATTGACGAAGACGTTGGTGCCCTGTCGACCCCATGATCCCGGCTGCGAACCCCGGCGCACACAGCGTTCGAATGAGGGGCACGACGATGTGCGCTTCGACCTCCGCCGGGGTTCGCCACCATCTCCCGCCCGGGCGGTATGGTCGTGCCATGCAGACCGACGAGCACGCGACCCGAATCCTCCACGTGCCTCACCAGGGGCCCACGATCGTCACGTCCGACGACACCTCCGACCTCATCGGCAGCGCATGGGCCGATCAGGCCGAGCTCATCGCCATCCCCGTCTCACGACTGGACCGGGCCTTCTTCGACCTCCGCTCGGGAGTCGCCGGTGAGATGACGCAGAAGTTCGTCAACTACCGCATGCGTGTCGCCATCGTGGGCGACATCAGCGCGCAGGTGGCCAAGAGCGAGGCCCTACGCGATTTCGTCTGGGAGTCGAACCGCGGCAACCAGGTGTGGTTCGTGCCCGACGAGGCGGCGCTTCACGACAAGCTGGCTGGCCGTCCTTCCCGACTCGGCGTCAGGAGCTGATCCGCCCAGGCCCGCACGGCGGCGGCGGCGCGAGCGCCACGTCGCGAAGGCACGCCCCATCAGGGGCTGTCCCATCAGGATTCCGGCGAACACGAGTGCGAGGCCGACGAGCTGCTGCGGTGCGAGTGCCTCGCCGGCGATGAACACGCCGAGCAGCACGCCCGTCACCGGATTCAGCAGCCCGATCAGCCCGACGGTGCCGGCGTCGAGGTGGCGGAGTCCGCTGAACCAGGCGACGAACGCGAGCGCCGTGGCCACGATGCTGACGTACGCGAAGGCCAGGACGGCACGACCGTCGAGCACGGGCGGCCCGCCCTCCCACAGGAACGCCGCGGGCACGAGCATCGCCCCGCCCGCGATGAGCTGCCACGAGGCAAGCGACAGCACGTCGACGCCACCGCCCCAGCGCTTCGCGAGGATGTAGCCGAGCGACGACATCGCCATCGCGGCGACCGAGGCGACCACGCCCCAGACGTCGACCGATGCCGCGCCCGTCACGAGCATGAGCACGACACCGATGAGGCCGATCACCCCGCCGGCGAGTGAGAGCGCCCGCAGTCGCTCGGAGACGAGCAGCCACGCGAACCCCATCATGACGATCGGCGAGGTGGCCATGATCGTCGAGGCGATGCTCGTCGGCAGCAGCTGCGCCGCGACGTAGACCAACGCGAAGAACGCGCCCATGTTGAGCGCCCCGAGCACGATCGAGCGCCACCACCACGCGCCCGTGGGCAGTTCGCGCCGGATTGCGAGGAGGAGAAGCCCGGCGGGCAGTGCGCGGATCACCGCCCCCCAGAGTGGCGCATCGGGCGGCAGGAACTCGCGCGTCACGAAGTAGGTGCTGCCCCACGCGACCGGCGCGATCGCGACGATCAGGCTCCATCTCAATGTAGCTTCCACGGAAGACAGTATATCTTCCTCGGAAGATAGAGTACAACCATGGATGCCTCGAACGACCGCGTCGCGCAGATCATGGCCGAGTGGGCCCGCGAACGCCCCGACCTCGACATCGCCCCCCAGGCCGTCATCGGTCGCCTCCACCGGCTCGCCAATCACCTCACCGATGACCTCGTGGCCGTCTACCGCACCTTCGACCTCTCCGAGGGCGAGTTCGACGTGCTCGCGACCCTCCGCCGGGGCGGCGATCCGTTCGAGCGCACCCCGAGCGACCTCGCCGCCTCGACCATGGTCACGACCGGAGCGATGACCAAGCGCATCGACCGCCTCGAGGCCCGCGGGCTCGTCAGCCGCCGTCAGAGCGACCTCGACGGCCGCGGCCGCGTCATCGCGCTCACCGCGCAGGGGCGGCGACTGATCGACGAGGCGGTCACCGCGCACCTCGCCAACGAGCGCCGCCTCATCGACGAAGCGATCTCACCAGCGGATGCCGCGACGCTCGAGCGCCTGCTCGCGAACTGGCTGGCGCACTACGAGTCCTGAGGCCCCGACCCGAAGCGCTCGCCGGATCACGATTTGAGCGGGAGCTCCTCGCCGTGCGTCTGGCACGTCGGACAGTACTGCGCCGTGGTGCTCGCGAACGAGAAGTCGCGGATCGTGTCACCGCACACCGGGCAGGCCTCCCCCGTGCGGCCGTGCACGCGCATGGAGGCGACCTTGGCGTCTTTGAGGCGGGCGATCGGCACGCCCACCTGGGCCGCGGTCGCCCCGGTGATGACGCCGACCGTCGCTTCGAAGAGCCGGTCGAGTTCCTCTGCGGTGAGCGCCGACGCGTGTCCGACCGGCGAGAGCTTCGCCGTGTGCAGGATCTCGTCGGAATAGGCGTTCCCGATGCCCGCCAACGACTCCTGATCCTGCAGCACGGCCTTGACCTGCTTGCGTCGCCCGGCGAGCGCGCGATCGAACTCGGCTCGTGAGAACGTCGGATCCGCCGGGTCGGGCCCGAGCTTCGCCACAGCCGGCACCTCAGCGGGATCGTCGACGACCCAGGAGCCCAGCGACACCCAGTCGCCGGCATCGGTGAGCTCGAGGGACGATCCGTCATCGAACCCGAAGATCACCAGCGCCGGTGGCGGGTCATCCTCTCGGTCGGCGTCGCCCATGCCACCCCACCGCGCCCAGCCGTGCCGACCGAGCGAGACCACCAGGTGGGTGTCGGGCCCGAATGACACGTCGACGAGCTTGCCGTGCCGGGCGGCTCGGGTGACGGATGCCCCGACCAGCGTCTCGGGCGGGCGGCCACGCGTCTTCGTCGAACGGAATTCCACGACATCGACCTCGGTGACGGCATGGCCGGTCAACCGCTCATCGAGTTCCCGCGCGAGCGCCTCGACCTCTGGCGATTCCGGCATGACGCCAGCTTCCCACGTGCCGGGCCGCGTCACCAGAGCAGGGCGGGCGCCGTGCCGCTGAGCTACTCGGTCGCGAAATCCAACATGGATTCGGCGACGGCGATGACCGACCAGGTTCCGCCCGCGGCATCCGTGAACTCGTAGGCCGGCACGACGAGTACGCTTCCGTCGGGC
>DASUVU010000026.1:0-2279 GCA_036378815.1 Agromyces sp.
GGATGCCGCAACCGTCAGCGGTGCGGCATCCGCGCCTCCTCCTTACCGTCGCCGTCCTCCTCATCGCGGCGAACCTGCGTGCGTCGATCGCGGGCGTCGGCCCGCTGCTCGCGCAGATCGCGGACGACCTCGGCACGACCGAGGCGGCGCTGGGCCTGCTCGCGGCGATTCCGCTGATCGCCTTCGCCGTCGTGTCCCCGCTGGCGCACGGGCTCAGCACGCGACTGGGCATGTCGCAGACCGTGCTGTGGTCGCTCGTCGCCCTCGCCGCCGGCACCGTGTGGCGGTCGCTGCCGGGCTCACCCGTCAATCTCTGGGTGGGCACCGTGCTGATCGGGGCATCCCTCGCCATCGTGAACGTGCTGCTGCCGGCCGTCATCCGGCGCGACTTCAGCGATCGCGTCGCAGGCATGACCGGCCTGTTCACGGCGTTCCTCGCCGGCACCGGCGCCCTCGCCTCGGGCGTGGTCGTGCCCATCTCGCACATCGTCATCGATGGAAGCGAACTCGGATGGCGCTGGGCGCTCGTGTGGTCGGGCTCGCTCGTGACGCTGGCGATCGCCGCGTGGGGCGCTCACCTCGTCACCCGTCGTGGCAGGGCCGACCGACAGCTCGAGCGAGACCCGGCTCCGACGGAAACCGCCGAGGAAGCACCGGGCCGTGCCGGGATGTGGGGCGATCCGGTCGCGTGGCTGGTGCTCGTCTACATGGGCGCGCAGGCGATGTGGTTCTACATGCTCATCACCTGGCTCGCGCCGTTCGCCATCACGCTCGGCCGCTCCCAGGTGGTCGCGGGCATCGACGTGATGATCCTCCAGGTGTGCTCGCTCATCGGATCGCTCATCGTCCCGTTCCTGCTCCGCGCGCCGGGACTCGCCCGCTGGACGCCGGCGCTCATCCCCCTCGTCGGCATCGTCGGCGTCGTGGGCCTCATCACCCTGCCGGAGTTCATCGGCGGCTGGGTCATCCTGTGCGGTCTCGGCAGCGGCGCATCCCTGTCGATGACCTTCACGCTCTTCGGGCTGCGAGCCCGCTCGGCGGTGGCGGCGGGCCGACTGTCGGGCATGGCCCAGTCGGGCGGGTACGCGATCGCGGCCATCGGTCCCATCGCCTTCGGTGGCCTGCTGACGCTCACGGGCGGATGGCTCGCACCGTTCCTCCTCGTGGTCTTCACGCTCATCGCGCAGGTGATCGTGGGCGTGTTCGTCGGACGGAACCGCCATGTCGAATCCGGCAGTCGCCAGCCGGCATGATCCCGGGGCGAATTTTCCGATACCTATGGACAGTCCCTATTGCCATAGGTAAAGTGGGAGTCAGCGCAAGGTTGCGCAGCCCAGAGCGGAAAAGGACTTCGATCAGTGACCAGAACCACTCCCGCGCCCAATCGCGAGGCAGCCCTCCAGCTCGTCGACGACTTCTCCCTGGAGATGACCGGCAAAGACATCCCTGGCCTCACCGAGGCGAAAGACAGCATCCCCCAGGGCACGAAGGTCAATGTCACCTTCCTCGGCAATGAGGACCTCGAGATGCGGGTCGCCGCGGCAAAGGCCGTTCGCGAGCTCGGCTTCGTGCCCGTCCCGCACATCTCGGCCCGTCGGCTCGCCTCCCAGGCGCAGCTCGAGGAGTTCCTCGGCCGCCTGCAGGAGGTCGGCGCGACCGAGCACGTCTTCTCCGTCGGTGGCGACCCGGCCACGCCCGAAGGCCCGTACCCCGACTCGCTGTCGGTGATCCGCTCCGGCATCCTGCAGAAGTACGGGGTGCGCGAGGTCTCCATCGCCGGCTACCCCGAGGGCCACCCCGACATCGCCGACGACGTGCTCTGGCGTCACCTCGAAGACAAGTCGGCCGCGTTGAAGGAGCAGGGCCTCGACGCCGTCATCCTGACCCAGTTCGCCTTCGACACCGACCCGGTCATGTCCTGGATCGACGCTGTTCGCGCGAAGGGGATCGACACGCAGATCCGGGTGGGTACGCCCGGTCCGGCCGGCATCAAGCGCCTGCTCGGGTTCGCCCGCCGCTTCGGCGTGGGCGCCAACGCCATGATCGTCAAGAAGTACGGCTTCTCGCTCACCAACCTCATGGGTACTGCGGGGCCCGACCGATTCGTCACCGACCTTTCGACACTCCTCGCCGAAGACCCGAACGCCGGGCGCGTCGGGCTCCACTTCTACACGTTCGGCGGCCTGCTCGCCACCTCCGACTGGGTGCGCCAGTTCAACGCGGCGCAGGCGTGAGGGCACGACGATGAGCTTGCACATGCAGCCCATGAACGATCAGGC
>DASUVU010000027.1:0-8263 GCA_036378815.1 Agromyces sp.
CCGGTGGTGCCGCTCGTGTACTGCAGCACTGCGGTGTCATCGAGCGTCGGCCGCGGATGCCGCTTGGCCAGTGCTCGCCGGCCGATCAGGCGTTCCCACGGCACGAGTCCACGCGTTCGCGGCCTCGAGGTGAGCGCGGCACGGGCGCGGCGCGCCTTCGGCACCGGCAGGCGGAGGGAGATCCGCTTGCCGAACGGGAGTGCCCGGGTCAGGTCGACGGCCACGATGTGCTGAGGCCGGATGTCGCTGGGGAACTCGGCGACCGTGTCCGCGACGCTGTCCCAGACGATCGCGACGCGGGCGCCGTGATCCTCGAACTGGTGGCGGAGCTCGGGCGGCGTGTACAGCGGGTTGTGCTCGACGACGACTGCGCCGAGCCGCACCACCGCGTAGAAGGCGACGACATGCTGCGGGCAGTTCGGCAGCACGATGGCGACGCGGTCGCCGGCGACCACACCGAGCCGTCGAAGCCCCTCGGCGGCGCTCGCGATCTGCGCGCCCAGCTCACGGTAGCTGGTCTCGGCGCCGAAGAACTCCAGCGCGGTTCGGCGTCCGAAGCGGTGCACGGCGTCGTCGATCATGTCGACGAGGGTCTGCGTGGGCTCGTCGATCTCGTGCGGCACGCCCTGGGCGTAGTGCGCCAGCCAGGGCCGCCCCTCGTACGTATTCACCGGAGCTCCCCTCACCGGGGCGCCGACGACCTGGCCGGTCGATAGACGTCGAGCGCCCTCGGTGCGATCGTAATCCTCGTGCGATAGCCAGGACCCGGGTGCTCAGCGGACGCCTCGGCCGGTGCGTCGAGCGCGACCTCGCCATCGTGGGCGAAGCCCGGCGGCTGCCCCTGCCGGGGGCGGACGATCACGTCGAGGGACGTGGCGGTGAACACGTCGATCCGCTGCGGCACCAGGCGCAGCCACCGGAGCACGGCGCTCGTGCGCCGCCCGAACGCCAGCGACGCCGTCGCGTGCAACCTCGACTCGGCGTGGAGCACGCGCACGTCGAGCACGCCGCCGTCGAGCCGTCGTCGCTGCAGCGGGGCCGCCGTGCCCGGATCGTTCGGCCCGACGCCGACGAAGAGCGACCAGGCACGCGTACGACGCCCGTTCACGACAACGGTCACCGGCTCCGACCGTCGAACCACGCCGGCCGCCGCGATGAGCCCGCCGATCCACTTGCCCCAGCGGCCATCGAGCTGCTCCCGCCTCGCGACGAAATCGGCGTACACGCCGACGGAGGCGGAGTTCAACACGGTGATCGGATCGCCGTCGCCGAAGGCGAGCTCCGCGACATCCGCTCGCACGCCCTCCCCGCGCTGGAGCGCATCGATGGCGAGATCGACGGATGCCGCACCCGCCGTCCGCGCGAAGTGGTTGAAGGTCCCGCCGGGTACGACGAAGAGGGGCAGCCCCGCCTGCCGCGCCAGGTGGGCGATGGTCGCGACCGAGCCGTCGCCGCCGACCACGCCGATCACCCGTGGCGGCTCGGGGCGGGCCAGCGCCTCGCGGACGGCGACCCGCGGATCGTCGTCGGTCTCGAGCACCTGCACTTCGGCTCGCGGCAGCCGGTCGGCGATCACTCGCAGCGGATCAGCCCGCACGACGCTCGTGCCCGACGAGCGGTTCACGACGATGAACACGCCGTCGCCATCGGTCGAGGCGGGCAGTGCCCGGTCGTCACCGGTCGGCGGCGGCAGTTCGGGCTCACCAGGACGCGGCCGCACCACGAGCGCACCGAGGCCCGCGACGCCGACCCCGAGCGCGAGACCGCCGACCACGTCCGACAGCCAGTGGGCGCCGACGTGCAGGCGCGAGTAGCCGACTCCGAGCGCAGCGGGCGCGATCGCCGCGCCGATCCTGGGCCGTTCGAGTGCAACTCCCGCGGCGAAGGCGGCCGCGCTCGCCGAATGGCCGGACGGGAACGACGGCGTGATGGGTGGCTTCGGCAGTCGCCGCCCGATCGGCACATCGGCGAGCAGGGGCCGGTCTCCGCCGAACACCTGCTTGGCGATGAGGTTCGTGAGCGCGCTCGCACCGAGCAACGACACGAGGCCGCGCACGCCGGCGCGACGGCGGCGCGTCACGATGAGCACGCCGGCCAACGTCCACCACAGCACGCCGCGGTCAGCGAAGCTCGTGAGCTGCGACCAGAATCGGTCGACGAGCGGATGCGTGTGCCGGCGGTTCACGAAACGGCCGGTTGCGGCATCCGCGCGCCGAACCCACTTCGGAAGGATGCGCGTGCGCTGCACCGCGACGCGGAGACTCGTGAAGACCACGCCGCCAGCGTAGGCCCGGTGATCCGCGGCGTCAGGGGGTTGCGATGACGCCGAATCTGCGCAGGCGGTCGAGCAGTCGATGGTCAGGGGCGCGCTCAGAGCAGCCCCAGCTCCATCGCGCGCGTGACCGCCCGCGTGCGGTCGCCGACCTCGAGCTTCTCGAAGACGTGCAGCAGGTGCGTCTTCACGGTGGCCTCGCCGATGAAGAGGTCGCGGGCGATCTCGGGATTCGAGCGGCCGTCGGCCACGAGCCGCAGCACCTCGAGCTCGCGCGGCGAGAGCGACGGCGTCTCGGGTCCGCCGCCCGTGCCCTGCCGCACGCGCGACACGAGCTTCGCCGCGATCGAGGGCGCGAGCACCGTCTCACCCGCGACGACCGAGCGCACGCCCGCCAGGATCTCCTCCTCGGGCGCCGCCTTCAGGAGGTAGCCCGACGCGCCGGCCTCGATCGCGCCGAGGATGTGCTCGTCGGTCTCGTAGGTGGTGAGGATGAGGACCTTCGCCCGAGGTCGATCGGCGAGGATGCGTGCGGTCGCCTCGGCGCCGTCGAGTCCCGGCATGCGCAGGTCCATGAGCACGAGGTCGGGCTCCTTCTCGGCCGCGAGCCGCACCGCGGCCACGCCGTCGGACGCCTCGCCGACGACCTCGATGTCGTCGGCCGCCGACAGCAGCCCGGCGATGCCGGCCCGGACGATGGGATGGTCGTCGGCCACGAGGACGCGGATCATGCTCCGACCTCCTTCTCCCTGATCGGCACGGTCGCACGCAGCACGGTTCCCGCCGTCGCACCCGGCTCGAGGCTCAGTCGCCCACCCACGAGGGCCAGGCGTTCCCGCATGCCGCTGACGCCGAATCCCGAGTCCTCGTCGGCACCGGCGGGGCCCACGCCATCGTCGGTGACGGTGAGTTCGACCTCGCCGTCCTGCGCCGTCACCTTCACGCGAGCGGATGCCGCGCGCGCATGCTTGCGGATGTTCGCGAGCGCCTCCTGCGTGCAGCGCAGGAGCACGACCTGGAGGTCGCGGTCGAGCGGCAGCTCGTCGATCTCCGTGGTGACCCGAACGCCGGTCTCCCGTTCGAATCGCTCCCCGAGCCGGCCGAGCGCATCTCCGAGGTCGGACTCGACGCGCACCGGCGCATTGGCCGCCACGAGCGCCCGCGACTCGCCGAGCGCCTCGCGCGCGGTCTGCTCGATGAGGGCGATCGTCTCGGCCGCGGCATCCGTCGGTTCGATCTCACGGGCCGCCCGCTGCGCGAGCAGCACGAGCCCCGTCAGGCTCTGTGCGAGCGTGTCGTGGATCTCGCGGGCGAGCCGCTCCCGTTCGCTGGTCACGCCGGCGTCGCGGTGCATCGACGCGAGCTCGTCCTGGGCCGCCTCGAGCTCGGCGAGCAGGCGGGCGCGCTCATGGCCGTACTCCTCGATGCGCGTGATCCAGAGGCCGAGAGCCATGCTGAAGGCGAGCGAGAGCACTGCGATCGCCGCTGCGACGACGAGGTTCGCGAAGTCGCCCCACGCCCAGTAGCCGACGAACACGCCGATGGCGACCATCACGTTCGAGATGATCGCGGTGCGCATCCCCGCCGCAGCCACCCACACCAGCGGGTAGGCGAGCGCCTGCAGGAAGGAGAGGAACGGTTCGAACGAGATCCCGGTCCCCACGATGACCGCGAGCGCGGCCGCGTGGACGAGATCCAGGGGCGTGCGGGGCGCGCGGATGAGCCGCCGTCCGAGCAACACGTAGAGCACGAGCAGGGCGGCGATGGACGCCCATGCGCCGTAGTCGGTCACGCCGTACGGCGGATCGATGGCGAGCATGCCGCCGGCGACCACCGCGATGCCGATCACCGCGGCATCCCACCATCGCAGGTTCACCATGGCATTACTCTCGCACCGGATGCCGCGTCAGGTCGTCGCACGGTCGCGGGCGCGCCGCTCAGGCATCCCGCCGGATCCAGCGGAACGTGAGCCGGCTGAGCACCAGGCCGATGACGAGCCAGATCGCGAGGGCGATCGCGACGCCCGGGAGGTTCCAGGACTCGTTCTGCTCGAGCACCTCCCAGCCCTCGGGCAGGAACACGTACCGCATGCCCTGCGCGATCCACTTCAGCGGGAAGAGGCTCGCGAAGTTCTGCAGCCAGTCGGGAAGCATGTTCCACTGCAGGTACACACCCGAGATGAACTGCAGCAGCAGCACGATCGGGATCACCACCGCGGTCGCGCTCTTGCCGCTGCGAGGGAGCGCCGACAGCGCGATCCCGACGAGCGAGCACGTGACCAGGCCGAGCACGAACACCCATGCGAACGTGAGCCACTTCTCGGGCTCGGTCGGCAGGTCGATGCCGAGCACCAGCCAGCCCGCGAGGATCAGCAGGCCCACCTGCAGCACGCCGGTCACGAACACCTGGCCGATCTTGCCGAGGAAGTAGCTGATCGGCGACAGGGGAGTGCCGCCGAGCCGCTTGAGGGTGCCGTTGCTCTTCTCCATCGCGATGTCGACCGCGAGGTTCTGCACGCCCGAGAGCAGGATGCCCGCAGCGATCATGGCCGGCAGGTAGTACGCGCCCACCGAGATCTGCGAACCGGGAGGGCCGATCTCGCCCGAGGCGCTGAACGCGGCGGTGAAGATCGCGAGCATCACGAACGGGAACGCGAACGTGAAGAACAGCGTGTCGGGCGAACGGAAGTAGGTCTTCGTCTCGTAGCCGATGCGGGATGCACCGAGTGTCAGCATGCTCATGCGAGAACCTCCTCTGATTCTGCAGCGGGGTCGACGCTGCGCACGAGTTGCAGGTAGACGTCTTCCAGGCTCGGGCGGATCACCTCGAGTCCATCTGGTTCTCGGCCGAGTTCGGCGACGACGGATGCCACGAGCCGGCCGGGCTCGTCGGTGCGACGCTCCTGCAGCGCACCCGAGGCATCCCGCCAGCGGACGACCGGGACGCGCGCGTCAGCGTCGCCGATCTCGTGGATGCCGCCCATCGCGACGAGCCGGCCGCCGGCGATCACCCCGGCCCGATCGGCGAGCTGGGCCGCCTCCTCGAGGTAGTGCGTGGTGAGCAGGATCGTGGTCCCCTCGGCCTTGAGGCGGCGGATGAGCCCCCAGAAGTGCTGCCGGGCCTCGGGGTCGAACCCCGTGGTCGGCTCATCGAGGAACAGCAGCTCGGGCCGGCCGATGATGCCGAGCGCCACGTCGACGCGTCGCTGCTGGCCACCCGAGAGCTTCGCGATGCGCGTCTTCGCCTGCGGCTCGAGCCCGACGGCGGCGATGACCTCGTCGACGTCGCGCGGGTCGGGGAAGAAGCCGGCGAAGTGCGCCAACTGCTCGGTGACCGTGACGAGTCCGGTCTCCCCGGTCGACTGCAGCACGATGCCCAGCCGGGCCTTCCAGTCGAGGCCGCCGCGGGCCGGATCGGTGCCGAGCACGGTCACGTCTCCACTCGTTCGCGACCGGTAGCCCTCGAGGATCTCGATCGTGGTCGACTTCCCGGCTCCGTTGGGTCCGAGCAGGGCGAAGGTCTCACCGTGCCGGATCTCGAAGCTCACGTCATCGACTGCCGTGGTCTGGCCGTAGGTCTTGCGGAGGTTCCGTACGCTCACGGCCGCATCGTTCGTCGTCATGGTTCCAGCGTGGCAGCGCCGGCGTGCGGGCGGGAGCCGTGGATCGTCGGATTCCGGCGTCCACCGATCGGTGGATGCGTCAGTGCGGCAGGACCAGCGAGACGCCGAGCACGATCATGACGACGGCGATCACGCCGTCGAGGATCCGCCACGCGCGTGGGCTGCCGAGCACGCCGCCCAGGAGCCGTGCGCCGTATGCCAGGCCGAAGAACCAGATCAGGCTCGCCGCGCCGGCTCCGAGGGCGAACGCCCAGCGCTGGTCGCCGTGCGTGCTCGCGACCGACCCGAGCAGGAACACCGTGTCGAGGTACACATGCGGGTTCAACCACGTCAGTGCGAGGCACGTGCCCACGGCCGCCGCGAGCGTTCCTCGCCGGTCGACAAGCAACAACGGAGGCGACGCGTCTCGAGACCCTGCCGCCTCGGACTCGGGGGTCTCGACACGGCGCTCCGCGCCTCCTCGGCCCGCGGACGCCATGAGCACTGCCCCCGTCGGCCGGATCGCACGCCGGGCCGCGAGCACGCCGTACGCCACGAGGAACGCAGCGCCCGTCCAGCGCACGACGTCGACGAGCCAGGGCACCGCCTGCAGCACCGCGCCGATACCCGAGACACCGATCACGATGAGCGCGATATCACTGACCGCGCAGATCGCCGCGACGGCGAACACGTGCTCGCGACGCAGTCCCTGACGCAGCACGAAGAGGTTCTGCGCACCGATCGCGACGATCAGCGAGAAGCCGAGGCCGAGGCCGGCGAGGACGGTGGTGATGGGCACGCACACGACGCTACGAGGCATCCGTCATGCAGTCCAGTTCAGTATTCTGCATTCCCATTAGCATTGCTTCAGATGCAGATCCCCTTCGACCTCGCTCGCACCCTGGCCGTCGTCATCGACGAGGGCACGCTCGACGCGGCGGCCCGCCGGCTCCGGCTGACCCCGTCGGCGGTCTCGCAGCGCATCAAGGCGCTCGAGCGACAGCTCGGGCGCGTGCTGGTCGTGCGCAGCAAGCCGGTTCGGGCGACGGATGCCGGAGCCGCCGTCGTCCGCCTGGCGCGCCAGCTGGCGCTGCTCGAGCACGACGCGCTCACGGAGTTCGGACTCGATGCGGCATCCGACCGTCGGGTCTCGGTCGCGCTCGCGGTGAACGCCGACTCGCTCGCGACCTGGTTCCTCCCCGCACTCGCACGCGTGTCGGAGCGGCATCCGGTCATCTTCGACCTGCACCGCGACGACCAGGACTTCACGGCCGGGTTCCTCGAGTCGGGCACGGTCATGGGTGCCGTCACCTCGCAGGCGGCGCCGGTGGCCGGATGCCTCGTGAGCCCGCTCGGGGTCATGCGCTACGTGGCCGTCGCGACACCGGCGTTCGCGCGTCGCTGGCGGCTCGACGACGGTGACGGCGACCTCGCGAACGCGCCGGTCGTCGACTTCGATCGTCGCGACGACCTGCAACGCGACCACCTCGTCGCACGCGGCGTCGACCCCGACCTTCCGCCGCGTCACTACGTGCCGGCGTCGCACGACTTCGCCACGGCGATCAAGCTCGGCCTCGGCTGGGGCATGCTTCCCGGATTCCAGTCCGACGCCGAGCTGGAGCGCGGTGAGCTCGTGCGCATCGGAGGTACGCCGATCGACGTGCCGCTGTACTGGCAGCAGTGGAACCTGCGCTCGCCCCTCCTCGACGCGATCGCCGACGAGCTCGCCGCCGAGGCCCGTCGGTCGCTGCGAGCACCGCATGGTCGCCGGAGTTCGGGCACGTAGCGTCTCGTTCGAGATCGGGCAACCCCCTGCCGTTCGGGGTCGTCACGACGTTCACTGGAACGACAGGAGGGCAGACCGCCCCACTTGGGAAGGAGTCCGATCATGGGTGTCGGAGACCGCATGGAGAACACCGGCGAAGACCTCAAGGGCAAGGCCAAGGAGGCTTGGGGCGACGCCACCGACGACAAGAGCATGGAGACCGAGGGCAAGATCGATCAGGCCAAGGCCGACATGAAGAACAAGGTCGAGGACGTCAAGGACGCCCTCGACGACGACCGCTGAGCAGCTTCCAGCGACGTCGACCGATCGCGCTACGCCTCGCGTAGCCCGCGGACGAACGCCCGCCGACCGGGGAGGGGGACCTCCCGGTGCCGGCGGGCGTTCCCGTGTGCGCGGAAAGCGAATATCCACCGCGTCGCGAACACGAACACTGGACATTCATGTTCAGCAGTGCTTAACATGAGGGGAGTCACCCGACCGGGACAACAAGCCGCGCGATGACGCGCCCCGAGACGCTCGGATGGCGATGTGAATCAAGGAGGATGAACACAGCCATGACCGCAGCGCAGCCGGGTCAACCGATCGTGTTCCGCAACGGCATCGT
>DASUVU010000028.1:0-8705 GCA_036378815.1 Agromyces sp.
GAAGGTGACCCGCTTCGCGTCCACCCAGCGCGGCATCAGTAGCACCTCCTCGTGCTCCACGTTCACGCACTCGACCGGGCCGATGCCCTCGGGGAAGTCGAACACCTCGGGCTCGGAGAACGGTGGGGTCGTGAACCAGCCCCGCTCCTCCTCCCACACCACGGGCGGGTTCAGGCACTCCTCGATGGTGGTCCAGATCGAGAAGCTCGGCGCGAAGATCTCGTTGCCCTCCTCGTCGGTGACCACCAGGTTCGCGCCGTCGCGCGTGCCGAGCTCGTCGATCTCGCTGAAGAGGTGGTCGGCGGCGTACCGCGCGAACACGTCGGAGAGCCCCGGCTCGACGCCCATGCCCACGAGCGCCAGGCGACCCGCCTTCTCCCAGTCGTCGGCCTGCGCGAACTGGTCGTCGCCGAGCTTGACACCGGTCTTCGCGTACGGCTCGCTCGGATGCGGCTCCGACAGGCTCATCGCCATGTCGAGGTAGTCGGCCCCGGCGGCCAGCGCCCCGGCGAAGATCGATGGCACGAACTTCGGCTCCACGGCGTTCATCACGTGCGTCGCGCCGTGCTCTCGGGCCACGGATGCCACGAGGTCGGGATCGCTCGCATCGATCTGCGCCGTGGCGAACCGCGCGGCGACATCGTCGCCGTGCCTGTCCCGGATCCAGTCCACCGTGCGCTTCGCGCGCGCTTCGTCGTAGTCGCTCACGACGAGGAGCTCGAAGAAGTCGCGGCGGGCCGCGATCCTGGCGATGGCGTCTCCGACGCCTCCGGCGCCGACGAGGAGGATGCGCATGCCACGACGCTATCGCGCGGCGGCGACGCCCGTCGATGCGGCATCCGCTGCCACAGCCGCGCCCCGGGCCCGCGGCGAGACTCAGCGCCAGTCACTAGCACCAGTGCAGGAACTCCTTCCGGGTTCCTTGCGTGTCGGGTCGCGACACGCCGCATTCGCCCCCGGACTTCCTGCAATAGCGAGCAGCTGACTCGACCATCTGCCGGCGAACGACGGCCAGCCGCGCGATTGTCAGCGTCGTGTGGCGATTGGCGGCAGGCCGCGGACCCGTCGGAGGATCTTCGCGTCTGCGACCACGCGTTCGACGACGGCGAGAACCATGGGCCAGTCGTCGAGCACATGTCGGGCACTCGGCCTTATTACGGGGATCCCGAACGCCTGCCCGATGAGCGACCGATCGCGATCAGTGAAGAACTCGTCGGAGCTCGAGTGATAGCCCCGCCCGTCGATCTCGAACAGGACGCATCCGTCGATCAGGCCGTCGTACCGGCCGAAGCCGGCGAGGTCGACCTGCGGTTCGACGACGAACCCAGCGTCGGAAGCTCGCCTGATGAAGAGGCTCTCGACCCCGGACTCGGGCACACCCGTGAACTGGTCGACGAGTGTCCGGCACGTTCCCGGGAGGGACGCCAACACCGCGTCGACCGCTCGCCGCGTGAGCACCCGCTCGTGGAGGACCGAGTCGATGGCAGCGGCAGCGTGCTCGGCATCCATGCAGCGCAAAGCCGCGGCGAGCGCGGTCTGCGGAGAGACGATCCAATCGAGCACGCTGTCCGGAGCGAGCTCAAGGCCCCAGTGGACGTCCACCGCGGTACCCGTTGCGAGGCGGATCGAACGCGATCGGCGCCTTCGCTCGGGTACAGAGGGATGCCAGACGCCCTGGTTCTTCGTCGTGACTCCTACTCCCGCGGCAAGCGGGTCGATCCGCGAAGCGGTGCGCGGAACTTGGAGGTGCAAGTCGTCGTCCACCCCGGACCACACCCCGAAGCGGACGAGGGCCGAGAGGCATCCGATGCGACCACCGACGTCGATGGCGCGCAACTGGTCGCGATCGGCCGTCGACGAGACGATCCATCCTCGGCGAGGCCGGGAAACCGTGCCCGAATCGACGGCACCGCGGATCGTCGTATCAGAGAACCCACGCCTGAACAGGGTGCGTGTGCGCGCAACTTCGCCGAGCTTGGTCAGTTCCGCGAGGAGATCGGGCACGGTCACATGATCGGACGCCGCCGCTGACGTCCCGCCGGAGCGCGGAGGCCCGGGGGGAGAACGAGTCGACGGATGCCCCGGGGAGGACGAGTCCGCCCGCTGCCGCAATTCCGAATCACGGCGGCACCGACCCGTAATCGCAGGAACCTCAGTCTGTGGCGCGGTGTGTCGTGCCCCGACACGCCGCTCAAGCGCCAGGAGTTCCTGCACTGGCGCGCGAATGCTGCGGGCGCGCTCACATTGGACGGGGCAGCGAGCGGAGCGGCGGGAGGGGGCTCAGCAGAAGCCCGCGGTGCCCTCCCAGGCAGCGGCAGGGCTCGAGGTGCCGGCGCGCGTCACGGCAGCCTCGATGAGGCCGTACGGGCGGTCGGCGGCGAAGAACACCTCGTTGGGATTGTCGAGCCCGAACGGCGTCAGGTCGACCACGAAGTGGTGCTTGTTCGGCATCGACAGGCGGATCTCGGCGATCTCGGGATGCCGCTCGAGCACGCGGCTCCCCATGTCGAACAGCGTCGTCTGCAGCGCCGCCGAGTATCGCTCGGCGAACGCCTCGAGCAGCAGTGCACGCACGCTCTCGTAGGCCGCGTCGTAGTCGACCTCGCTGGTTCCGTAGCGCCACCGCGCTGCGACATCGGTAGCGAGGATGCGGTCGGATGTCTCGAGGAGCGTCGTGTACCGATCACGCGGGAAACCCTCGAAGCCCGACTCGGTCGTCTTCAGCACCGTGAGGTTGCGCAGTCCTGCGAGCACGTGCCGATCGGACCCGTCGGCCACGACGAGGGCCGTGCGCACGACCTGGCCCGACCGCACGAAGGCGTGGTCGTGCGGTTCGCCGTCGGCGATGATGCGATCCCACGCGTAGCGCTCGGCCTCCCAGCGCCCACCCGTGACCCAGTCGAACGAGCTCGTGAAGTGGTCGGCAAGGCGCAGCAGGAACGCCTCGGGCGATCCGATGCCGTCGCGCGCGAACGCGAAGATCGTGTTCTTCTGGGTGTCGGTCGCGACGACGTGCGCGTTGTCGCCGGCGAGGTGCGCGGCGGCGAAGTCGCCGCGCAGCTGCGACGTGACGTTGAGGTCGTCGATCTCGTGCCGCGCCGCGTCGCGCGTCACCTTGACCACGCGCACCTCGGCCTTGCCGTACTGGTTGGGCCCGAGCACGATGCCGGGATCGCGCGCAATCTCGGGGTCGGCCATGGTCAGCTCCCTCGGTAGGTCGAATAGGCGAACGGACTGAGCAGCAACGGCACGTGGTAGTGCCGACCCTCCTCGGCGACGACGAAGCCGATGAGCACCTCGGGGTAGAACGTGTCGGTGTCGCGCGCCTCGAAGTACGCGCCCGTCTCGAACCGCAGGCGGTACTCCCCCGCCGGCACGGTGTCGGGTCCGAGCCGGCTCACCCGGCCGTCGTCGTCGGTGACGGATGCCGCGACCGCGCGCCACTCGCCGGCCTCACGCGAGAGCAGCTCGACGCGCACCCCCGCCGCCGGACGGCCGATCGTCGCGTCGAGCACGTGCGTCGTGATCTGGGAGGTACTCATGCCGTGAAGATACCCCTCAGGCGCAGCAGTGCGATCTCGCGCAGCTGCTCGGCGACGACGGCGTCCTCGACCTCGGGCGTGTTCCCGAGACGCGCCTCGAGCGCCTCGAGCATCTCGGCGGCCGAGCGGCCGGCCGCCCGGATGAGGAACACCCTCCCGAACCGCGCCTCGTACGCGCGGTTGCCCTCGGCGAACGCGGCGGCGGTCGCGGCATCCGCAGGGTCGACGCCCGACTGCTCGCGACGCGACATCGCGGCCTCGGTGCCTTCGCCGCTCGGCCGCTCGCCGATGCGCGGGTGGTGCGCGAGCGCGGCCTCGATCTCGTCGGCCGTGAACGGTGCCGCCGCATCGCCCGCCGCTCCCACGAGCTCGTCGACCGACGCGTAGGGCCGGCCGTCGGCGACCTCCTCGCACCAGCGCTGCACGTCGACGCACGGACGGAGCACCTCCACCGCGTCCGCCCAGTCGGCGGAGTTGAACTCATCGAGCCGCATCGCGCGCCTCCTTCCGCGTGACGCCGGCCCGCGGCATCCGCTCGTCTCGTCGCAGCAGCCGCCCTCGCGGCGACTCCCGGTCGACCGGCTCGCCCGCCAGCACCGTCGTGCGAACCACCCCGGTGAGCTCGCGCCCGTCGTACACGCACACCGGGTGCCGGTGCTCGAGGGCTGCGGCATCCACCGTGAACGTCTCGTCGGGCGCGAAGACGACGAGGTCGGCCGCGCGTCCCACCTCGATCGCGCCCTTCGCGGCGAGGCCGACGCGTCGCGCCGGCGCCGCAGACATCCACTCGACGACCCTGGCCAGCGGGATGCCGCGGCGGCGTGCCTCGGTCCAGACCAGCGGAAGCCCGAGCTGCAACGACGCGATGCCGCCCCACGCCTCGACGAAGTCGCCGTCGCCCGCGTACTTCAGGTCGGGCGTCGCGGGCGAGTGATCCGACACGACGAGGTCGACGACGCCCTCCTCGAGCCCGCGCCAGAGCGCCTCCCGATTGGCGGCCTCGCGGATCGGGGGGCAGCACTTGAACGCGGTCGAACCCGGGAGCACCTCCTCGGCCGTGAGCGTGAGGTAGTGCGGGCACGTCTCGACGGTGACGTCGACGCCGTCGCGCTTCGCATCGGCGATCCGCTCGAGCGCGTCGGCGGCGCTGAGGTGCAGGATGTGCGCCGCGGCGCCCGTGCGCCGCGCGCGTTCGATGACGTCGGCGATGGCGGCATCCTCGGCAGCGCGTGGCCGGGACGCGAGGAAGTCGCCGTACGACCTGCTGTGCGGGTGCGGGGCGGCGTCGATGAGCGCGGAGTCCTCGGCGTGCACGATGATGAGCGAGTCGGATGCCGCGATCACGGCCATCGCGGACTCCATCTCGTCGGCGGTGACCGGCGGGAACTCGTCGACGCCCGAGTGCACGAGGAAGCACTTGAACCCGAACACGCCCTCGGCGACGAGGGGCTCCAGGTCCTCGAGGTTGCCGGGGATGACACCGCCCCAGAATCCGACGTCGACGAAGACGTCACCGGCCGCCGCCGCCCGCTTCACGTCGAGCGCCTGGACCGAGGTCGTCGGCGGGATGCTGTTCAGCGGCATGTCGACGATGGTCGTGACGCCACCGGCCGCTGCGGCGCGCGTCGCCGACGCGAAGCCCTCCCAGTCGGTGCGCCCGGGCTCGTTGACGTGCACGTGCGTGTCGACGAGCCCCGGGATCAGCACCTCGTCGGGCGCGAGTTCGATGATGCGGGCTGCGTCGACCGCCGCCGGCTCGGCCCCGCCCGAGGCGTTCTCGTTGGCGGGACTCCTGAAAAGAAGGACGTCGTCGTCGGCCCGGGCGGCGTCCTTCTTTTCAGGAGTCTGCTGAGCGGAGACCTTTCCAGGAGTCCGCGGAGCGGAAACGATGATCCGCACGATGACACCGTCGCGCACGTGGACCTCGGCGGGCACGAAGGCGCCGCCGACGAGCACGCGTTCGCCGCGGACCACGAGGTCGAGCGGCCCGGCCGGCTGCGGCATCCGTTCGCTCATCCCCATCGGCTCGCAGGCCGCGTGCCCTCGGCCGAGCCGGGCGGGGTGAGCCGCACCTGGCGGTTCACGTCCTTGTACAGCAGGTACCGGAACCGGCCCGGGCCGCCCGCGTAGCAGGCCTGCGGGCAGAACGCGCGCAACCACATGAAGTCGCCCGCCTCCACCTCGACCCAGTCGCCGTTCAGGCGATAGACGCCCTTGCCCTCGAGCACGAAGAGCCCGTGCTCCATGACGTGCGTTTCGGCGAACGGGATCACGCCGCCCGGCTGGAACGTCACGATGTTCACGTGCATGTCGTGCGCGAGGTCGTCGGGGTCGACGAAGCGCGTCGTCGCCCAGGCGCCGTCGGTGTCGGGCATCGGCTGCGGCTCGACGTCGGCGTCGCTCGTGACGAAGGAGGCGGGCGCGTCGATGCCCTCGACGGGCTCGTACGCCTTGCGGATCCAGTGGAAGCTCGTGAGTTCGTCGCCCTCGTTCGCGATCGACCAGGGCGCGCCGGCGGCAAGGTACGCGTACCCGCCCGGGCCGAGCACGTGGCTGGAGCCGACGCCGTCCCAATCACCACCATCCCCGCTGCCGCCGCCGAGCGTGAGCGTCAACTCCCCCGCCGTCACGAACACCACCCCCTCGACGCCGGCCTCCTGCTCGGGTCGCTCGGCACCGCCCCCGGGCGCGATCTCGACGATGAGCTGCGCGAACGTCGTGGCGAACCCGGCGATCGGCCGGGCCAGGATCCACGACCGCGTGTTCGTGAAGCCCGGCAGCTTGCTCGTGACGATGTCGCGCAGCACGCCCTTCGGGATCACCGTGTACGCCTCGGTCACGATCGCGCGGTCGGTCAGGAGCTCGGTCTGCGCGGGCAGCCCGCCCGGCGGCGTGTAGTACGTCATGACACTCCTCCCTGGGGTCTGCCCAGTCGCTCGATCCGCGGGTGGGCGAGCCGCGTGAGGGCGTGCGCGTCGAACCCGGTCCGGCTGCCGACCTCGGCGCCGCTGAGCGCACCGCACTGCATGCCGCGCAGCACGAAGCCGGCGAGCGCGCGCACCGTCGCGGGCTCGTCCAGCACCGCTCCGTCTGTACGGCGGTCGTGGTGATCACGCAGCCGAGCGGATGCCTCGGGCCAGCCCTCCCGGTAGAACGCGTACGTCGCGAGGTAGCGGGTCAGCAGCTGGTTCGCGTGCAGGTCCCACCCCTGCGTGAAGCCGCGCTCGAGCGAACGCCGCACGAGCCGGGCATGCAGTCGCCACGCCTCGACCGTGCGGTCGCCGACGGGCAGGAGGTTCGACGATCCGTCGGAGAGCCGCACCCCCGTGCCGGCCACCGCGAGCTGCATCATCTCCTTCGCGAGGTCGGCCGCCGGATGCCGCAACGACTGGTATTGCGCCGCGATCCCGATCGCCGCGCTGTAGTCGTACGTGCCGTAGTGCAACCCCATCAACCGTCCGCTCGCGACGTGCGGCAGCCACGCGAGCGGCGACGTGCCGTCGTGGGCGAGCACGAGCTGGGGCGTCTCGACCTGCACCTCGAAGTGGAGCCGGCCATCGGGGAGCCCGTAGGCGCGCTCGAGCGCCGCCGTCAGCTCGACCATCGCCTCCACCTGGGCGACGGTGCTCACCTTCGGCACGGTGAGCATGAGTCCGGGTGGGAGGTCGCCGTGCTCGAGCAGCCCGCCGATGAAGAGGTCGAGGGTCCGGATGCCGCGGGCTCGCGTCGACGCCTCGAGGCTCTTGAACCGGATGCCGATGTACGGCGGCGCGATCCCGCCGGCCATCGCCGCCTCCACGCGTGCGGCGGCACGGACGACGTCGGCGTCCTCCACGTCGTCGCCGCGGTCGCCGTAACCGTCCTCGAAGTCGATGCGGAGGTCCTCGACGGGTTCCCGCTGGAGCTTGTCGCGCACGAGCGGCGCGATCCTCCGAGCGAGTCCGCGATCCACCCCGACGAGCTTCGCGACGCCCTCGACGCCGCCGTGCTCGTCGGCCGCCTCGAGCGACGCCCGGCCCCAGTCGGCAGGGAGCACTGGCGTGTAGGTGTCACCGGGAACGTAGACGGTGTGCACCGGCTGGCGAGCCCCGGTGTCTCCGGGATATGCGCGCTCGAGGAGCGCGTCGGTCGATGCGAGGCGGCGGTCGATCGCGGCGAGCTCCGCTCGGGCGAGGGCCGTGCGTGGGGTGGGGGTGGCTCGGGTCGTGCGCATCCTCGGTCCCGTCGTCAGTCGAGCAACTCGTAGGCCGGCAGCGTGAGGAAGTCGACGTAGTCGCCCGACAGGCAGAGATCGCCGATGAGGCGGGCCGCCGGCTCGTACAGCGTCGCGAAGCGCTCGGGATCCACCTCCCCGCGCAGGCGTTCGACCTCCTCGGCGAGCACGGTGCGCACCAGGTCGGGGGTGATCGTGCGACCCGTGTCGGCGAGCACCACCTGGTTCTGCAGCTGCTGCCACACCTGCGAGCGCGAGATCTCGGCGGTCGCGGCATCCTCCATCAGGTTGTGGATCGCCACCGCACCGTTGCCGCCCAACCATGCGGCCACGTAGGCGACGGCGACGTAGAGGTTGTTGCGCAGTCCGGCCTCGGTGACCGATCCGCCTGTGGATGCCACGTCGAGCAGCTCCTCGGCCGAAACGTCGACCTCGGGGCGCTGCCGGTCGAACTGGTTCGGGCGATCGCCGAGCACCCGGTCGAACTCCTCACGGCAGACCTCGACGAGATCGGGGTGCGCGACCCAGGAGCCGTCGAACCCGTCGTTCGCCTCGCGGGTCTTGTCGTCGCGGACCTTGCGGATCGCGGCATCCGTCACCTCGGGGTCGCGGCGATTCGGGATGAAGGCGGCCATACCGCCCATCGCGGCCGCGCCCCGGCGGTGGCAGGTCTTGACGAGCAGCTCGGTGTAGGCGCGCATGAACGGCGCCGTCATCGACACCGAAGCCCGGTCGGGCACGATGAACTCCGGCCCCGCGTCGCGGAACACCTTGATGATGCTGAACAGGTAGTCCCAGCGGCCCGCGTTCAGGCCCGAGGCGTGCTCGCGCAGCTCGTAGAGGATCTCCTCCATCTCGAACGCGGCCGGGATCGTCTCGATCAGCACCGTCGCGCGGATCGTGCCGCGGGCGAGGCCGAGCCGCTCCTGGGCGAACACGAACACGTCGTT
>DASUVU010000029.1:0-6045 GCA_036378815.1 Agromyces sp.
ACCGCCGTCCGAGCGCGTTCCTCGATGCTCCGCTGGGCCCGCGGGCGCAGCACGAGCAGCAGCACGGCGGCCGCGATCAGCACCGCCGAGGCGATGATCCACGAGATGGACCCGGGCCAGTCGAAGGTCATGCCGAGCCTCCGAACGGCCAGATCAGCGGAACGTACAGCACCGCGACGACGAGGAAGAGCACGAGCAACGGCAGTCCGAGCTTCCAATAGTCGCCGAATCGATATCCGCCGGGCTCGAGCACCATCGTGTTCGCAGGGGTGGCCACCGGCGTGAGGAACGCTGCGGCTCCCGCCACCGTCAGCGCCATCATGAACGGCAGCACTGAGACGTCGAGGTCGGCGGCCACCACGACCGCGATCGGGGCGGTGATCAGCACGGTCGCCGTGTTCGAGATGAGCTGGCCGAGCACCATCGTGAGCACGCACATCGCGGCGAGCGCGAGGTGAGGCGACCCGTCGCCGACGAATCCGAGCAGGCCTGCCGCGATGAGGTCGGCGGTCCCCGTCGTGATGAACGCCGTCGAGAGCGGGATCATGCCGGCGACGAGCACCACGGTCGTCCACGAGACGCTGCGGTACGCCTGCGTCGGCGTGACCACCCGGAAGAGCACCAGTGCGCATGCCGCCAGCAGCCCGGCGATCGCCGGAGGCACGATCCCCGTGGCGAGCACGACCACCATTGCCGCGAGGATCACGATCGCGCGCTTCGCACCGGCGCCCAACGGCACCGCGCGACGAATGCTCGCCGGAGCGTCGACGACGAGGACGTCGGGGCCGACCGTGTTGCGCTCCAGCAGGTCCCATGCCCCGCTGACCAGCAGCGTGTCGCCGGTCTGCAGCGTGGTGTCCGTTCCGACCAGCTCCTCCCCACCGCGGCGAACCGCCAGCACGACGAGGTCACCGCTCGGGGTCGCCATGCCCGCAAACAGGTGGAGACCGATGAGCTGCGAACGCGGAGCGACGACGACCTCGGTGACTCCGCGCCGAACCCCGATGAGCTCTGTGCCTTCGGGTATGGCGTACTGCTCGCGCAGGATTCGCGTGTGCTCGGTGAGGTCCTGCGGCAGTGTCGTGGGTTCGCGGACGGGCAGGAGGCGCCGGCCGAGGAGCGCGATGATCAGCAGGGTACCGGCGACCAGCGGCACGCCCACGAGACCGAACTCGAAGAAGCCGAAGGGCCGTGCTCCGGCATCCGATGCCGCCTCACTCACGATGATGTTCACCGGCGTGCCGGTCAGTGCGAGCAGCGATCCCGCGTGTGCCGAGAACGCGAGGGGCATGAGCATCTGCGAGGGCGGGATGCCGGCGCGGGTCGCGACCACGACGACCACCGGGATGAGCGCGGCAACCGCCCCGTTCACGCTGATCAGGGCCGTGACGCCGGCCACGAGGAGGCACACCACCACGAGGAGTGGAGTGCGCCTGGCGCCGGCGCGCCCGACGACCTGTTGACCGGCCCACGCGGTGACGCCGGTCGAGTCGAGTGCCTCGCTCACGATGAAGAGCGTGGCGATGAACACGACGGTCGGGTCTCCGAAGCCGGCGAGCGCCTCCCCGAGATCGAGGATGCCGGTGAGCCACAACGCGACCGAGACACCGATTGCGACGATGCCGAGGGGCACGCGGTTGGACATGAAGGCCACGATGGCGAGAGCCAGGATGACCAGCGTGGTCACCACGGGGTCCATGGCCCTCAGACTAACGACGTAGCGCTCGCCCGGCGCATCGGATTCGGACTGTTCCCGCCGATTGCATGGCGGTACTGTCTGAACCAGAGTCGCGGCTCACGCGGCGTGGCAACCTGGGGGCCACCATGAGTTCCGGTCAATCCTCCGCGGCATCCGCGCCCACCACCGCGAGTGCCCCACCCGCCACGTCCTGGCTTCCGCTCATCGTCGTCGTGCTGACGCAGATCCAGGCCTCGTTCGCGGTGAACGCACTGACCGTCTCGATGGCCGGGATCACGACCGACCTCGACACCGCGGCCACCTCGGTCGGCATCGCGATCACGGCGGGCACCTTCGCGATGGCCGCGTTCATCCTGCTCGGCGCGAAGGTCGGTTCGAAGTTCGGTACCCGAGGGGTGTTCCAGATCGCCCTCGCGATCCACGGACTCGCGATGCTCGGAGTGGCGCTCAGCGTCAGCCCCGCGATGCTCTTCATCGCCCAGGCCGCATCGGGCGCCGTCATCGCGCTCATCGCGCCGGCGCTCACGGTGTTCATCGCCACCAACTACCACGGCGAGCAGCAGGGCAAGGCCATCGGCCTGCTCGCCGCGGCGATCCCGGCCGCGGGCGTGCTCGCGCTCCTCATCGCGGGCACCTTCGCGACCACGATCGGCTGGCGGTGGTCGTTCTTCCTCATGGTCGTGCTCGCCGCGGTGAACCTGCTGCTCAGCTTCCGGTTGAAGCGGGTGCCGGCGCAACCGGGAATCACCATCGACTGGACGGGCGCCGCCCTCGCCGCGATCGCGATCATCCTGCTGAGCTTCGGCTTCAGCGGGCTCGCGTCGTGGGGCGTCTGGCTCGCCACCGAGCAGGCGCCGTTCGACGTGCTCGGCATCTCCCCCGCACCGATCCTGATTCTCGCCGGCCTCATCGTCGGCCAGGCCTTCTTCGCCTGGCTGCGGCGGCGCGGCCGCGAGGACCGGCCGCGCATCTTCGACCTACGAGTGCTCGCCACGGGATCCGAGCGCGCGGTCACCGCGTGCATGGCGACGATGCTCTTCGTGGGCACCGCCGCCAATTTCCTGATCCCGCTCTACATCCAGGTCGTGCAGGGAAGATCGAGCATCGAGACGTCGTTCGCGATCATCCCGTACACGCTGTCGATCTTCCTGGCGTCGACCTTCGTCGCGTACCTGTACACGCGGTTCTCGCCGAAGGTGCTCGCGACCGCGGGGTTCGTCGTCGTCGCGGCCGCGCTCACGTTGCTCGCCTTCACGGTACGCGGCGAGTGGAGCCAGGCCTTCGTGGTGGCCGGGCTCATCCTCCTCGGACTCGGTCAGGGCGCAATCGTCGCGCTCGTCTTCAACACCCTGCTGTCGGCCGCACCGAAGCAGCTGGCGGGCGACGTGGGCGCCTGGCGCGGACTCGTGCACAACCTGTCGGGCAGCGTGGGCATCGCCGTCGCGAGCGCATTCGCGGTGGGGATGCTCGCCTCGCTGCTCGTGGCGGGCGCAGAGGAGCATCCCGAGATCTCCGACGAGCTCATCGCCGAGGTGAATTTCGACGACGCGAACTTCCTCACGAACGAGCAGCTCGCGGCGGTGCTCGCCGACCGGGCCTCCGGGCCCGAGCTCGACGCGGCCATCGCGGTCAACGCGGAAGCGCGCCTCCGGTCGTTGCAGTACTCACTCCTCGGGCTCGGCGCGATCTCGCTGCTCGCGATCGTGCCCGCCACCCGGATGCCGTCACGGCGAGCCGGCGACCTGCCCGAGAAGCTCGAACCCGACGATGACGACATCATCGATCCCGTCGACGAGAAGGAGGCGCTCGCATGAGCCGCAGTCCGAACAAGTTGATCCCCGACGACTTCACCGCCACGCCGTCGCTCGATGCGGTGCCCTCCGTGGCGGTGGTCGATGAGCTCGACAAGTCGGAACTCGATGCGATCGGGGTGCTCGTGGCGAGCGACGGCGACCTGCCCCCCGGTATCGACCTCGACCGCGGGGCGCTCGAGCGGGCCGGGTTCGAAGCGAAGCCCGGTACCTCACTCGCGCTGCCGTCGGGCGCGCGTGCGCTCACCGTGCTCGTCGGCGTGGGCCCGTCGGGCGAGCTCGACACGGATCGACTGCGCGATGCGGCCGCGGCCTTCGCGCGCGCCACGTCACGGTTCGCCCGCATCGGGTTGCGTGTTCCCACGATCGGATCAACGGATGCCGCAAGCGCCGCACAAGCGCTGGCGGAGGGCGCCGTCCTGGCCCGCTACCGCTTCACCGCCCTGCAACGTGATCCGAAGGACGCGCCACTCGAGCGCGTCGACCTGTTCCTCGACGGCGTCGATCGCGGTGCATCATCCGCCGGCGCGCGGACCGCCAGCGTGACCGCGCGCGCCGCGAACATCGCGCGCGATCTTGCGAACTGCCCGCCCGGATACCTCACCGCGACCGAGATCGCCGACGTCGCGGTCGCGCTCGGCGCCCGTTTCGGGTTCGACGTCGAGGTCTTCGACCGACAGCAGCTCATCGACCTCGGGTGCGGAGGCCTGCTCGGCGTGAACGCCGGCAGCGCCGAGGAGCCGCGCATGGTGAAGCTCCGCTACACGCCGCCCGACGGCTCGACCGGTCACCTCGGACTCGTCGGGAAGGGCATCATGTACGACTCGGGCGGCATCAGCCTGAAGCCGTCGGATCCGATGCACCTGCTGATGAAGATGGACATGGGTGGGGCGGCATCCGTGCTCGCGACGTTCACGGCGCTGCGAGCGCTGCGAGCGACCGCGACCGTCAGCGGATGGCTGATGTGCACCGACAACATGCCCTCGGGTTCCGCGTACAAGCTCGGTGACGTGCTCACCGCGCGCAGCGGTCGCACGGTCGAGGTGAAGAACACCGACGCCGAGGGGCGGCTCGCGATGATGGACGGCATCGACCTCGCGAATGAGGACGGCGTCGACGCGATCATCGACATCGCCACGCTCACCGGTGCCGCCCTCATGGCGCTCGGCCCGTCGATCGCCGCGGTCATCGGCAACGACACGACGATGGTGAGACTCGTGAAGGACGCCGCCACTGCCGCCGACGAGCCCGTGTGGGAGCTGCCGCTGGAGCGGAAGTACCGAAAGCAACTCGACTCGGATGTCGCGGACATCTCGAACCTCGGCGGACCCTATGCCGGGGCGACGACGGCCGCCCTCTTCCTCGCCGAGTTCGTTGGCGACACCCCGTGGGCTCACCTCGACATCGCGGGCACGATGCAGTCGGACAAGGACGACTCGTGGCGCTCGAAGGGCGCGACCGGGTTCGGGACACGCATCCTCATCGAGGTGGCGCGGCAGTTCCGGCCGACGCGCTGATGCGGCGCGAACCCTGATCTCGGCGTGATACCCGGGCCTGAGAGCGACACCCCCGATCTGGTGCTGGACGATCGGCCGTTCTGCGCGCACAATGACGCCATGGGGCGTCGAACGGGATGCACCCGCCGACCGAAGGCGCCGATTCCATGATCGACGCCGGAAATCCGCGCGTCATCCGGACTCCCGACCAGCGCCTGCGGGTGTTCGTGAGCTCGACGCTGAAGGAACTCGAAGCCGAACGCGTCGCCGCGCGAGGCGCGATCGAGCGACTGCACCTCGCGCCGGTGATGTTCGAGCTCGGAGCCCGCCCGCACCCACCCCGAGAGCTCTACCGTTCGTACCTCGAGCAGAGCGAGGTCTTCGTCGGCATCTACTGGCAGCAGTACGGATGGGTGGCGCCCGGCGAGGAGATCTCGGGTCTCGAGGACGAGTTCCGGCTCGCACCTCGAGACATGCCGAAGCTCATCTACCTGAAGCAGCCGGCCGAGCGCGAGGAACGGCTCGAGGAGCTCATCTCCCGCATCCGAGACGATGACACGACCTCGTACAAGTCGTTCTCGACGGCCGAGGAGCTCACGGACCTGATCGAGGCGGATCTCGCGATCCTGCTCGCCGAGCGATTCGACGCCTCGCGTGCACCGGCGACCGACGGGTCCGTGGTCGACCCCGTCGCGCTCGCCGCAGACGACGCGGCCGATCACCTCCCCATGTCGACCGACGAGGTGCTCGGCCGTGAGCTGGAACTGCTCACCCTGCTCGAATGGCTGGGGGGCGAGGACGCGAAGCGGGTCGTCACGCTGACGGGACCCGGTGGGATCGGCAAGACGCGTCTCGCCATCGAGGCCGCTCGCCTGGCCCGAGACCGGTTCGACCGCGTCACGTTCGTGGCGCTCCAGAACGTGCGCGCGGCCGAGGGCGTGATACCGGCCATCGCGCGGGCGCTCGGCGTGCGCGTGGACGGAGGTGCCCAGACCCTGGAACGCATCGCCCGCGCCCGAGCCGGACGACGCGACCTCAT
>DASUVU010000030.1:0-6571 GCA_036378815.1 Agromyces sp.
GCCACGCCGCCTTAGCTCAGTCGGCAGAGCGATTCACTCGTAATGAATAGGTCGAGGGTTCGATTCCCTCAGGCGGCTCCGATCAGCGGCTCCGTACAGCGGGGCCCATCGCGATGGGCCCGGAGAGATCCAGGCCCATCGCGTTTCCACGTCTCGCCCGCCAGTCGGTGCCTCGCGGGTGGCCTCGTTCCCCTCGATCCAGCTCTGGTCAAGGGGGCGCGGCCGACGACACGTCGCGCTACCCTGACGAAAGCCCGGCGGAGGGTCTGCGCGGAATGCGTCGGGTCCCCGAGCAAGGAGGTCAGATGGGCAAGCTCACGTACGATTCGACGCTGACCGTCGATTTCGACGACCGTGTCCTCGCGCACCTCCAGCTCGTGATCGGCGCCAAGCTCCGGCGCTCGGAGTCCTTCTTCTTCAGCTGGCGCGACGATCCCGGCGTCGGCGATGGACGAAGCACGCTGTGGCTGCATCCCAGCATCCCCCTCTACTTCAAGTACTCCGGAGGCCGACAGCCGTCGGTCAACCGGGCGTGGGTCGACCAGTTGATGACCGCGGCGAACTCACCGGGCGGGCTGCACCTGGTGCCCGAGCCGCAGGAGTACACCAACGTCAAGGAGCGGGACTCGTGAAGCGCATCGCGATCGTCTATGCCGGCCGCGAGTTCTCCGTGGGCCAGGAGGACCTGGAACGGCTGAAGGAGGTCATCCAGGCGGCGCACGAGGCCGGTCGCACGGAATGGATCACCGTCAACCACGGCGAGGGGCGGCCGCAGCCCGCGGAACTCCTCGTCGGGCCCGGAATCCCCATCGCGCTGATGCCCATCGAGGGGACGACCGCCGAGAACGGCGCGGTGCCCGTCGGCGACGCGTCATCGAGCCCATCGCTGGATGTCGGGGTGTCGGCGAGCGCAGAGGACTCCCTCTTCTGACGTCCTCGTTGCGACCCTAGACCTCGTCTGTCCAGTCGTAGTCGACGCTCGGCTCGGTGCGCGCGTTCGGGTCGGCGACGACCGGACGGATGGGAGCCAATTCGGCGGTGAGGCCCTTGAGGCGCTCGACCAGTGGTTCGTCGACGAGCTCCTCGAGATCCTCGTGATCAGCGTGATCAGCATGCTCGCTGATCAGCTGACTCGCGGGTCCGACCAGCAGCGTGGCGACGCCGGTCGATCCATCCTCGTGTCGGATCGGGATCTCCACGGAAGCTGCGGACCCGAACCGGGCGAGCGCAGCCGCGTACTCCACCAGCGCCCTCGCGATTTCGGAACCCGTGAGGAAGTCGTCTCCTGCGTAATGAACCCGGTCCATACCTCCACGAATAGTGCAGTGGCGTCACTCGCTCAATGCCCTTGACGAAGCCCCGGTCGGAGGTCATGGGTGCGCGACCACGCGTTCCGCGTGCGGCATCCGTGCAACGCAATGTGTTCATTTCGCACGCAGAGCGTTCATTTCGACCACGAGTTGCGATATCCTGAATGAGGAGACACGAGGCGAAGGGGCCCGGACGGCCCCGGATTGGAAGCACGATGAGTGTCGCGATCTCGAGCATTCCCGACCGTGGCGTAGCGCCCCCCAACGACGTACCCGAGGTGGGACTCGCGCGTCCCGACGACGACGAGGTGCACGCCGGGTCGCGATCGGTGGTCGATCGGGCGCTGTCGATCCTGGGCACGTTCCAAGGCGGCCGCGCGCGGCAGGCGCTCTCCGACATCAGCCGCAACTCGGGTCTGCCGCTCGCCACGTGCTACCGCATCACGCAGCGCCTCGTCGAATGGGGCGCCCTCGAGCGCGACGCCGAGAACCGGTACCGCGTCGGGCTGCGGCTGTGGGAGGTGGCCTCCCTCGCTCCACGCGCGGTGGGGCTCCAGCGGCTCGCGCGCCCGCACCTCCAGGACCTCTACGAGACGACGGGATACGCGTCGCACCTCGCCGTCCGCGAGGGCACCGAGCTCGTCTCGATCGAGCGTTTCCAGAGTCCTCGCCGCACGGTGAAGCGTCCGATCGCGGGCAATCGCTATCCGCTCCACGCGACCGCGATCGGCCAGGTGCTGCTCGCACACGCACCCGAGGACATCCGGGAGCAGGTGCTCGACTCCGACCTGCCGAGGTTCACGACGAACACGTACACCGACCGGGCCACGCTCGAACGCGTGCTCACCGACATCCGCCGGTGCGGGTACGCGGTGAGCGACCGCCAGGTGGACACGGTCCACATCGGCGTTGCGGCGCCCATCCGCGATGCCGCCGGCGAGGTCATCGCCGCCGTGTCGCTCGCCCTCACCGAGAAGGACGTCGACGAGAAGAACATGGTGCACCTCGTCCGCCTCACGTCGGTGATGATCTCGCGCACCCTCGCGAACGCCGGCTACGTCGGAACCGCCGACTGAGGCGCGACTCGCACGGCACGACAAGACTCGCACACGAGCAACGGAACGCCGCCGAGCGCGGCAGAGGAAGGAACGGCGATGACGACGACGTCGGTGCAACGCGACCGCATCTTCGCGGGCGGCGAATGGGTCGACCCGGCCACGAGCGACGAACTCGTGGTGGAGAACCCCTTCGACCTGAGCGAGGTCGGACGCACACCCGACGCCTCTGCGAGTGATGTGGATGTCGCGGTGCGGGCCGCACGCGAGGCCTTCGACCACGGTCCGTGGCCGCGGATGTCCTTCGCCGAGCGAGCGGAGTGGATGTTCAGGCTCGCCGACGAGATGGAACGCCGCGGAGCGGAGACATCCGACCTCATCACCGACGAGATCGGTCAGCCGGTGCGGTTGTCGCGCCCGTGGGGCCAGGTCATCCCGGTCAGCCACGTGCGCTACTACGCGAACATCGCGAAGGACTACGACGACGAGGAGGTGCGGCCGAACGTCCGGCGCGAGGGTAGCTCCATCATCCGCAAGGAGCCGCTCGGGGTCGCCGCCCTCATCGTGCCGTGGAACCAGCCGCAGGCCTCGACCACCCTGAAGCTCGCACCGGCGCTGGCCGCCGGCTGCACGGTCGTCATCAAGCCCGCCGAGGAGACGCCGCTCGATGCGTTCCAGTTCGCCGAGGCGAGCGCGGCCATCGGGATGCCGCCGGGCGTGATCAACATCGTCACGGGCGGCCGTGAGACCGGGCGTGCGCTCGTCGCGCACCCCGGCATCGACAAGGTGAGCTTCACGGGCTCGCCCGAGGCCGGCAAGCAGATCGCGGCGGCTGCCGGTGCTCGGCTCATTCCCGTGACGCTCGAACTCGGCGGCAAGTCCGCCGCCGTCGTGCTCGAGTCGGCCGACCTCGACGAGATGTTCGTGAGCCTGCGCAACGCGTCGTTCGACAACACGGGCCAGACCTGCGCGCTGCTCTCCCGCGTGGTCGTGCCGCGCAGTCTGTACGGCACCGTGCGCGACCGTCTCGTCGACCTCGCTCGCGACCTTCGCGTCGGCGACCCCGACGACGAGGCCACGGAGCTCGGGCCGCTCGTCTCGAGGCGCATCTACGATCGGGTCACCGGCATGGTGGCCACGGCACGGGCTCAGGGTGCGACGATCCTCGCGGGCGACACACCGCTGCCCGAGGTCGGCTACTTCGTGGCGCCGACCATCGTCGACGGCGTCTCGCCCGACAGCGTCATCGCGCAGGAGGAGGTGTTCGGACCGGTCGTCACGATCCTCCCGTACGACGGTGTCGAGCAGGCGATCGAGATCGCGAACAACTCCCGGTACGGGCTCGCGGGCGCGGTCTACGGCGACCCCGACGAGGTGCTCCCGGTCGCGCGGCGGATCCGCACCGGGTCGATCGGGCTCAACGGCTACCGCCCCGACCTCAACCACCCCTACGGCGGCTACAAGGAGTCGGGCCTCGGTCGCGAGTTCGGTCCCGAGGCGATCGGCAACTTCCAGGAGACCAAGTCGATCTGGCGCTGACGCCTCCCGTGGCGCAGTGACGCAGGAGATGAGGCCCCAGCCCACGCGCACAGCGAAGGTGGGGCCTCGTCTCCTGCGTTGGCGGCAGCCCGCGCGGTCGCGGCATCCGATGACGGCGCGACGCGCGGTCGCGGCATCCGATGACGGATCAGACGCCGGATGCCGCGACGGCCGGCATGCTCGCGGTGTCGGCGTTGTAGCCCCGCTTGGCCTTCTGGATCTGCTCGTACACGTGGTGGCGCTGCTCGACGAACTCGGGCATCGATCGCGTCTCGAGCTGGTCGCGCTCGGCCGGCAGGTCGATGTGCAGGTCCTCGAGGATGATCGTCGGCGACGACGACAGGATGATGACGCGCTCGCCCAGGTACACCGACTCGTCGATGTCGTGGGTCACGAAGAGCACGGTGATGCCGAGCTCCTTCCAGACCTTGCGCACGAGGTCCTCGAGGTCGGCGCGGGTCTGCGCGTCGACCGCCGCGAACGGCTCGTCCATGAGCAGCACCTCGGGGCGGTACGCGATGGCCCGGGCGATCGCCACGCGCTGCTGCATGCCGCCGGAGAGCTGCCAGGGGTAGGACCTCGGCACGTGCGCGAGGTCGACCTGCTCGAGCGCCTCCTCGACGCGTGCCCGCCGCTCGGCCTTCGGCACGCCGGCGGCCCGCAGGGGGAGTTCGACGTTCTCGGCGACGCGCATCCACGGGTAGAGCGAGCGGCCGTACTCCTGGAACACGAGGGCCATGCCCCGCGGCGGGCCGTCGATCTCCTTGCCGTCGAGCACGACGTGTCCGGAGGTGGCCGGCATGAGACCCGAGATCACCTTGAGGAGGGTGGTCTTGCCCGATCCGGATGGCCCGACCAGGCAGGCGAACTCGCCCTTCCCGAGGTCGAATGTGAGGTCGCGCACCGCCTCGACCCGACCCGTCGGCGTCGAATAGACCTTCTGCACGCCCTGCACCGAGAGCAGGACCTCGCCCTTGGGCGTCGTGCCCGTGACATCCGTGTTCACTGCTTCTCCACCTCTCGTTGACCGTAGTACCAGGCCAGCACCCGTCGTTCGACGAGCCGGAACAGCCCGGCCATGACGATTCCGATGAGGCCGATGATGAGGATTCCCGCCCACATCGGACCCATCTGGAACGTCTGCTTGAACAGCATGATCCGGTAGCCGAGCCCGTCGAGCGCGGCGTACATCTCGGACACGACCATGAGGATGATCGCGATCGGCAGGGCCAGGCGGATGCCGGTCATGATGCGCGGCAGCGCCGCCGGGAAGACGAACCACCGGAATCGGGCCCAGCCGCGCATCCCGTAGGTGCTCGTGGTGTCGCCGAGCACCGAGTCGACCGATCGCACCCCGTCGATGGTGTTGAGCAGGATGGGCCAGAGGCATCCGAGGAAGATGAGGAAGATCTTCGACCGGTCGTCGATTCCGAGGATGAGCAGCAGCACCGGCAGCAGCACGGGGGGCGGCACCGCGCGGATGAACTCGAAGGCCGGGCCGGTCAGCGCGCGAGCGAGGCGGCTGCCGCCGATGAGGAGCCCGAGGACGATGCCGACGATGATCGCGGCACCGAGGCCGACGGCGAGCCGGTACAGGGAGGGGACGACCTGCTCCGCCATGAGCGGGCCGACCCAGACGGTGAAGAGGTCGGTCACCATCTGCCCGGGCTTCGGCACGAACGGGTTCGTCTCGTTCATGGTGCCGAACCACCAGACGATCACGATCACGATGGGCAGCGCGAGCGCCGCCGAGATGGCCTTCAGGGCCTTCACTTCTCCACCTCCGCTCGCATGGACGGGTGCCACGAGAGCACCGAGTTCTCGAGGAGTCGCATGAGCAGGTTGATCGCGAGGCCGAGCACACCGGTCAGCAGCGCGAGCGCGTAGACGACCGTGACGTTGGCCGCGGACTGGTACGTCGCGATCATGGCGCCGATGCCGGGCGCCTGCACGACGATCTCGATGGTGATCGCGACGACCAGGGCGATCGTGCCGCACAGGCGCAGCCCCGTCATGAGGTAGGGGAGCACGGTGGGCCAGACGACGTGGGCGGCTCGTCGGAAGGACTTGAGGCCGTAGCTGCGCGCGGTCGCGTCGGCCACCGGGTCGACATCGGCGACACCGGCGATGACATGGATCAGGATGACCCAGAAGCAGGCCCAGACGACGACGGCGATCGTGGCGGCCGGCCGCACGCCGAAGACCACGATGGCGATCGGGATGAGGCCGACCGACGGGATGGGTCGGAGGAACTCGATCGTGGAGTTCGTGTACTCGCGCACCCACCGGCTGGACCCGATGAGCACGCCGACCACGATGCCGAGCGCCAGCGAGATGATGAGTCCGACGCTCCAGCCGTACATGGTCATGCCGAGCGCCGTCCAGAACTCGCCGCTGCGCTGACCGACGAGGAGGTCGAACACCTCCACGATGACGGTCGAGAACGGCGGGAGGTAGCTCGGGTCGACGAGGCCGAGCCGTGAGCTGAACTCCCAGATGGCGATGATGGCCAGGATGCCGACGGCGCCCAGCATCGGGGTCGACCAGCGTCTGCGCGCGAAGGCCGCCCGGCGCGAGTCCGCTGGGCGTGCCGAGGCGGTGGTTGCCATTCGCGTCCTCCGGTTCGAGGTCGGGCGCTGGTCGGGGTCGGCCGTGTCGCCGCGGGCC
>DASUVU010000031.1:0-3688 GCA_036378815.1 Agromyces sp.
ACTTCGGCCTGCCGAACGCCGGGCAGGTCGCCGGATTGACCAACGGGTTCATCGAGAACGTTGTGGTCGCCGGTGCGCACGACTTCAACGCGTGGAACCAGCTCTTCACGATCTGGGCCCGGGACTACCTCTGGCAGCCGGAGTCGTTCGTCATCGATGAGATCACCGATCTCAAGGATGGGGTCGCCGCCACCAGCCTGAACAACGGCAATAAGAACGCGCTGACGGTCAAGCTCGACCAGGCGTTCAAGCTGCTCGAGAAGGGCAAGAACGCCGAGGTGCTCGAGGTGCTGGGCGGCTTCGTCGCCCAGATCGACGAGTTCACCACCGCCGGGAAGCTCACGGCGGAGCAATCGGCACAGCTGCATGCGACCGCGGAGAAGATCATCTCCAACGTCGGATACTGGCTGTAACCAGCAGTCGATGTGGGTTGCTGGGCGAAGCACTTTCGCTCAGCAACCCATATCTCTGTCTACCGGCCGTCAACCAACGGGCCAGCCGCCTCGGGATGGGACGGTGGGGTGGGAACCCTACCTCCCACCCCACCGCGGCCTCGCCAGGAGGCCTCCCCCGCCGAGCGACCCGAACAGAGCTCGGCGAGCGGGTCCCGAGGGATCGACGGAGAACCGCGGTCCCAGAGATCGTCGTGGCACGACGAGCCAGTCGGGTTCGGGGCCGACTCGGGTCCTACGAAGATAACGGCGCGGGCGGGGCTCCCGCATCGCCCCGAACGGGGGCAATCGCGAGGTCACGGCCAGTCGACGGATGCCTCGTAGCCGGGGTGGTTCTTCAGGTACGCGCCGATGAAGGGGCAGATCGGCACGATGGTGTCGCCGCGTCCGACGGCGTCGTCGAGCACGTGCTTCGCGAGCCGGCTTCCGAGCCCTTGGCCGCCGTACTCGGGCAGGACGACGGTGTGGGTGAAGATGATGCGTCCGGGGTTGGTGCGGAACTGGGCATACCCCGCGAGCTCGCCGCCGAGCCGCAGCTCGTAGCGGCGGCCCGCATCATTGCGTTCGATCGTGATCTCGGCGGGCTCCGCTGCGGTGGTCATGGTCCTCCATCTGCGGTGATCGTGACGTCGTTCGACCATAGCGCGCAGAGCTGGAGCGGCACTCCCGTCGACGTCGGGTTCGGGCGTCGCGTCGTCGCGGCGGGTGGGCGCGGGCGGGAGGCGGCCCACGGAACCGATGGACGCAATCGTCGTGGTCGGCCGGAGCGAGAGGATCGTGCTGACGCGGTTGCTGTGGGAGATGCGCCTCGCACGCGGCATCCGACCCCTCGTTCGACGACGACGAATGCGTGATCGCGACCAGCGCGATGAGCCACGCGAACACCAGGGTGAAGGCCACGACCTCGAAGACCGTGAGGTTGAAGAGGCCGAGTCCGTCGTACGCGATCATCGCCATCACCTCGATCGCTATGGAGGCATAGGACGCGATGAGCAATGTCGTGGGAAGCCGACGAGCCCAGAGCCGGATGCCGAGGCACAGTGCCGCGAACGAACCAGCCGCCCCGCACGCGGCGACGTTGTGCAGATCGGTGGCGCCATCGATCGGCACGAGACCCACGCCCATGAGGCTCATCCCGATCGCGATGATGAGCGTGCGCATCGCGAGCACGCCGCCTCGCCGAGCCTGGTACCGAGCGCTCGTCATGGCCTTCGTGAGCGCGGCGGACATGACCGCCATCCCCGCCCCGGAGACCACGATCGCGACATTGAAGTACGCCGCGGGGAGATCGTCGGAGGTGCCGAGCGTGCTGAAGTTCTGCGTCCACCACGCGCCGGTCGACGTGGTGGCCATGCTCGCGAGGCTACCCGCGGCGAGCAGCATCGCGACGAGGTTGAACGTGCGGTACGCCTCGTGCTCGATGGCGTGTCGGTGCAGCCGCATGGTGCCGTACCCGAGCGCCCCACCGAGCGTGAGCGCTGCCACCAGGTGACCGCCGGGGAACGCCTCGAACGCCTCGCCGGTGAAGTGCACGCCGAGTACGCCGATCGCCGCCCACGCAAGCCCATTGGCATAGGGCCGGGCGTCGCCCACGGCCCAGGGGACTCCGAGGCGGTGGAGGATCCACTGCGCCGAGTGGGTGCCGGATGCCACGACCAGACCAGCGCCGACCGCGGCCGCGATGGCGACAGCCGGAAGGGCCCAGATGACATGTCCGGGGTCGAGCGCGGCGCCGCCGTCGGCCGGGATCGGGTGAGCGACCGCATCGCCGCGCTCCGCGGCGAACGTCACGGTGAACTCTTGGAAGAGCAGCACGGCGACGGCGATCGCGATGAGCGTGGCGTATGCGACGCGCATGATCGCAGCCGCACCGAAGGTCGGCGCGACGGGTTCGCTGACCGCCCGACCGCGCCCCTGACGGTCGGTGCCGCCCGTCGGCCCGCCACCCAGCCGCGGCAACCGCCGACACGACGTCACCCGGCCGAACCGGGCACGCACACCCCTCATACCCAGACTCTCGATTTCGGGAATCAGATGTGGCGAGCATACCGGGGCTCGGTGACATCGGTCATGGTCGATTGACACATGACAGTCGAATGCAGGCCCCCGAGGCTGACGCAAATGAAAACGGCCCGCTTCCGCGGGCCGCCTTCACACTGTCTCAACACAGAGCGCGCCCGGAGGGACTCGAACCCCCAACCTTCTGATCCGTAGTCAGATGCTCTATCCATTGAGCTACGGGCGCGAGCGCTGTCGCCCATGCTTCGTCAGCGATCAGGCAACCACGTCACTCTATCCCACGCGGTTCGATCTCGCCAATCGACCACGACCTCGTACACGCGGTCGGATGGCCGGCTCAGCCGCCCGTATGCTCGGGGCGCAGCGCATCCAAGGCCTGCAGCTGCCGGCGGTTCGCGACCTGCCGGTACGAGGTCTCGATGAGCTCGGCGAGGAGCGTCCAGTCGGTGTCGGACTGGTCGAGGTCGGCGCCGATCCAGTGCGCACGATCGTAGTAGGGCACCCCGTAGAATCGGCCGTCCTGGGTCAGCGCGAGGTGCTCCCCGGGGTCCGTCTTCACCACGATGGAAAGCGGCCGCTCCGCGGTGGCCGCGACGTGCACGAAGATCGGCTTGGCCGCGCGGAACGTCGGCCGCCCCCACGCCTCCACCTCGACGACCTCGGGCAGCTCGAAGCAGATCGCCCGTACGCGTTCGATGAGCGGATGTCCCGGGTCCACGACCCTCGGATGCTGCGCCACGGTCGCCAGACTACGCCGACACGTTCGTGACGCTGAGGCGTTACCGCTGATCGGCCGCCCGTCAATCACTTGCCGAATACCGGACCGCGGGCCAGCATTTGGGTCATCGGACACGGGAGGGCGGATGCCGCGGAGCCGGGGTGCGTCGACACGAAGACGGATCCGCGCGGCCGTCGCCGCCGGACTGCTCGCAGTCGCGGCATCCGTGCTCACCGGGTGCACGAACCCGGGACCGACGTTCGACCAGGCCGTCGCGCAGGGGTTCACGGCCGTCGAGACCGCCCGTCTCGCCGTCGAACTCGAACTCGAGGACCGCACGTTCGCCAACACGACCACCACCACCCTCGAAGATGCCCGGCGCGAGTTGGTCGACGCCGCATCCGCGGTCTCCGAGACGGATGCCACAAGTGCATCGGATGCCGCGCTCCGCGCCGACCTGCTCGACGCGCTGGGCCTCGGGGTGCACGCCGTCAACCAG
>DASUVU010000032.1:0-10860 GCA_036378815.1 Agromyces sp.
CGGAACTCGGGAAGCAGCTCCGCGACGGCGAGCTCGGGACCGAGCCCGCGCGCGTCGAGCTCGGCGAGCAGCGCCGCGGCGACGATCGGCTTCGTCACCGACGCGAGGTCGAACCGGGCGTCCAGCGACGTGGCAACACCCGCGTCGGGCGCCGGCACGCCGGGCTCGGCCCACGCCTTCAGCGACCCCGCCGCATGCGCGTGGACCGTCCGTTCGTCGACCGCCACGAGCACCACGGCGGCCGAGCACGCACCATCGGCGACGGCCCGATCGACGAGATCCGCCAGTTCGGCGCGAGCAGCGCGAGCGCCGGGACGGATATCGGAGAAGGTCACATGAAAAAAATAATCGTTCGTCTTCACAAATGCGACATTCCTGTACATACTGGGTCGCGACCACCCACGCAGTGAGGACGAATCCGGCCGATGCCCACGCAAGACCGCCTGCTCGACCACCCGCACGACGGAGAGCGGCTGCTGTCGCCGACCGAGCATCGGCTCGCGGCATCCGTCGACCTCGACGCCCTGCCCAGCGTGGAGGTGCTGCGCCTGCTGAACGCCGAGGACCGGGTCGCGGTCGACGCCGTCGCGGCGGTGCTTCCGCAGCTGGCCGAGCTCGTCGACCTCGCCGCGGAGCGATTCCGCAGCGGCGCCACGGTGCACTACTTCGGCGCCGGCACGTCGGGGCGACTCGGAGTGCTCGACGCGGCCGAGCTCCTGCCGACGTTCAACATCGAGCCGGGCCGGGTCGTGGCCCACATCGCCGGCGGCGTGGACGCCCTCGTCGATGCCATCGAGGGCGCCGAGGACTCCGACGCCGAGGGTCGCGCCGCAGCGGCCGGCGTCGGCCCCGGCGACGTCGCCATCGGGCTCGCGGCGAGCGGCAACACGCCGTACGTCGGCGGCGCGCTCGCCGCGGCCCGCGAGGCCGGCGCCCACACCGTGCTCGTCTCGAGCAACCCGCACGCGACCCTGGCAGCGCTCGCCGACGTGCACCTCGTGCTCGACACCGGCGCCGAGGTGCTCACCGGTTCCACGAGGCTCAAGGCGGCGACGGCCGAGAAGCTCCTGCTCAACGGGTTCTCGACGGCGCTCATGGTCGCCGTCGGCCGCACGTGGTCGAACCTCATGGTCTCGGTCGTCGCGACGAACGAGAAGCTCCGGCGCCGCACCGTGCGCATCCTGCAGCAGGCTGCCGGTCTCGATCCGGATGCCGCGCGCGGGCTGCTCGCGGCCGCAGACGGCGAGCTCAAGCCCGCGCTCGTCACCGCACTCGCGGGCACCGACCTGGCGCGGTCGCGTGCGCTGATCGCCGAACACCACGGTTCGGTGCGCGATGCCGTCGCTGCGGCATCCGTCGCCTGAACCGATGTCCTCCACCACCAACCCCACACGGGTCCGCACCACCAACCCCCACACAGAAGGAGTAACGATGAGGCGACGCATTCTCACCACGGCCGCCCTGCTGGCCGGTTCCGCCCTCATGCTCAGCGCCTGCGCGCCGAGCGCGTCGAGCGGTGACGAGGCCGCGAGCGGCGACGAGGTCACCCTCAAGGTCTGGTCATGGCGCACCGAGGACGTGGAGGCGTACAACCGCATCTTCGACGTCTTCGAAGAGGCGCACCCCGACATCACCGTCGAGTTCGAGGCGTTCCAGAACACGGAGTACAACCAGATCCTCACGACCGGCCTCGCCGGCAGCGACGGCCCCGACGTGCCCATGGTGCGCGCCTATGGCCAGCTGCAGCCGAACATCGAGGCCGGCCAGCTCGAGCCGATCGACGGCGAGGTCGACGGACTCGACGACATCGCCCCGAGCGTGCTCGCCGGCGCCAAGGGCAGGGCCGACGGCAAGACGTACGCGGTGCCGCTCGCCACGCAGACGCTGCAGATGTTCTACAACAAGGCCATCTTCGAGGAGCAGGGCCTCGAGGTCCCGACGACGTGGAGCGAGTTCATCGACGTGAACGAGAAGCTCCTCGCCGCCGGCATCACGCCGATGGCTCTCGGCGCGAAGGACGACTGGATCCTGCCGATCTTCCACGACATCATCGGCAGCGCCCGCTACGGGGGCGCCGAGTTCGAGGAGAAGGTGCTCGCCGGCGAGGTCGACTTCAACGACCCCGACTACGTGGCGTCGCTGCAGCTCATCACCGACGTGCAGAAGTACCTCACGCCCGACGTGGTCGGCGTGAGCTACACCGACAGCCAGATCCAGTTCACCTCGGCCCAGGCCGCGCAGTTCCCGGGCGGTTCGTTCGAGATCGCGACGTTCCGCAACCAGGCACCCGACCTCGAGTTCGGCTCCTACCAGGTGCCGCTGCCCGAGGGCGCCGTGCTCGACGCACCGGTCTCGCCCGCGTACGCCGACGGCAACTTCGCCGTGAACTCGAAGTCGAAGAACAAGGAGGCCGCGTTCGAACTGCTGAACTGGCTCGCGACGCCCGAGTTCGGGCAGCTCGTCGCCGACGAGCTGAACCAGTTCTCGGCGATCCCTGGGGTCGACTACCAGGACGAGATCATGCAGGAGGCGTGGAAGAACGCCGAGGCCGGCCAGGCGCCGTACCTGCTGCTCGTGAACTTCCGTTACGGCGAGCCGCTCGGAACCGCGGTGCTCGGCGCCGAGGTGCAGAAGATGTTCCTCGGCCAGACCGACGCCGCCGGCGCCGCAGCAGCCCTGCAGACCGGTGTCTCGCAGTGGTTCACGCCCGGCAAGTGACGCGGTGACCCGGGCCCGACTGAGCACGCAGCGCACGCAGCGATAGAGGAACGAAGACCATGACCGCCATCCCGACACCGAAGGTGCGCCGTCGCCCACCCCGCACGGGCATCATGCTGTCGCGGCGGGCGGCCATGGTCTTCGTCCTCCCCGCATTCGTGCTCTTCGCGGTGTTCATCGCGTACCCGCTGCTCACCGCGCTCAGCTACTCGTTCTTCGGCTGGACCGGCATCCTGCGGGGCGACTTCGTGGGCATCCAGAACTACGTGACCCTGTTCACGTCGCTGCCCTACAGCGAGGACATCCCGAACGCGTTCGTGCACAACCTGTTGCTGTTCCTCGGCGCCATGCTGTTCCAGAACACGATCGGCCTCGGGCTGGCGAGCCTGCTGCATCGGATGCCGCGATTCAGGCGCTTCTTCCAGACGATGTACACGCTGCCCTACCTCGTGTCGCCGCTCGTCATCGGCTACCTGTGGTCGCTCATGCTGTCGCCGCTGTTCGGCCCGGTGAACGCCGTGCTGCGGGGGATCGGCCTCGGCGAGCTCGCGCAGCCCTGGCTCGGCAACCCGCAGACCGCGATCTGGGTGGTCGTGATCGTCACCGCGTGGCAGTGGATCGGCTTCCCCGTGCTGCTCTACGGTGCGGCCCTCGGCGGTATCCCCGCCGAGATCGACGAGGCGGCGTCGCTGGACGGCGCGGGCTCGTGGCAGCGGTTCCGCTCGATCACGCTGCCGATGCTCGTGCCGGCGATCGGCACGGTGAGCGTGCTCACCTTCATCGGCGCGATGGAGGCGTTCCCGATCCCGTACGCGCTCGGCGGATCGCAGGGCAACCCCGCCGGTGCCACGGACGTGCTCAGCCTGCTGTTCTACCGCACGGCATTCGAGTCGGGCTCGTCGAACGCGATCGGCACGAGCTCGGCCATCGCGACGCTGCTGTTCCTCTTCATCTTCGGGATCTCGATGCTCATCACCTGGTTCATGCGCCGCACCGAACGGAAGCTCTTCTGATGACCGCGACCCTGACTCCAGCGGCGACGGATGCCGCGGCCGACGTCGACCGCCGCCCCGCGCCGGCGCGCCGCAACCGCCGCCGCATCACACCCGGCGGCCTCGCCTCGAGCACGTTCCTCTGGATCTACGCGGCGATCTCGATCGCCCCGCTCCTGCTCATGCTGTCGAACTCGCTGCGCACGACGCAGGACATGGCGCAGCATCCGCTCGGCCTGCCGCTGCCGCCCGACTTCACGAGCTACCAGAAGGCGTGGATCACGGCGTCGTTCGACACGTACTTCTTCAACTCGATCTTCGTCACCGTGGCATCCGTCGTGCTCTCGACTGCGGTCTCGCTGCTCGCCGCGTACGCCTTCGCGCGGACCCGCTCGAAGCTGTTCGCGACCCTCGAGGGCGTCTTCCTCTCGGGGCTCATGCTGCCGGTGTACCTCGCGATCCTGCCGCTGTTCTTCATGCTGGATGCCGCGGGCATGGTGTCGAACCTCTGGGGCCTCATCCTCGTCTACGGCGCGCTCGGCATCCCGTTCTCGACGTTCGTGCTCGCGACGTTCTTCCGCCAGCTGCCGATCGAGCTCGACGAGGCGGCCCGGCTCGACGGCGCCGGACCGTTCGCGACGTTCTGGCGGGTGCACCTCCCGCTCGTGCGGCCCGCGATCGCGACGGTCATCGTGTTCCGCTTCGTGCCCGTGTGGAACGACTTCTTCTACCCCCTCATCCTGATTCGCGACCAGTCGTCGTACACGCTGCCGGTGGGCATCACGCGGTTCTTCGGCGAGTACCAGACCGACTGGGCGACGCTCTTCGCGGGGCTCACGCTCGCGACGATCCCGCTCGTCGTGCTGTTCCTGCTGGCCACGAAGCAGATCGTGTCGGGCCTGACGGCCGGCATGAGCAAATAGGGTTCGGTCCCGGATGCCGCGGGGCGCGCGCTGGAAGGAGGCGCACGGTCGCGGCATCCGGGCCGGCGACTCCTGAAACAGATCCGGGCTGGCGCGACTCCTGAGCGCATCCTGTGCCGGGCGACTCCTGAAAACAAGGACGCGTTCGCGCGTGGAATCGGCGAATCGGCGTCCTTGTTTTCAGGAGTCGGTTTTCAGGAGTCGCCCGGCCTCGCTACGCTCGCGTGCGATGGATGACGCGCTTCGCACCCCGGCCGTGGTCGAGTTCCCCTTGCGGGGCGAGCGGTGGATGGCCGTGACGACGCCCGCGCATCGCGTGCCGAGCCACGGCACCGACATGCTCGGACAGCGGTACGCGTACGACTTCATCAAGGTCGATGCGCGCGACGGAGTCCACTTCACCCCGGGGTCGTCGGCGCGACAGCTGATCGCAGGGAGCCGGACGCGCGACGCGTACGCGTGGGGAGCGCCCGTGCACGCACCGTTCGCCGGCGAGGTCGTGCGCGCGCTCGACGGCGTGCCCGAGCGTGAGTGGATCCACCCGGTGCGCGAGGCGGCCCGCATGGTCAGGAACGCCGCGACGTTCACGCCCGAGCGGCTGCCCGAGATCCTGGGCAACCACGTGATCCTGCGGGCGACGGGCGGGGTCGCCGGCGCTCCCGCCGGCGGAGTGTTCGGTGCGTTCGTGCACCTGGCCCCGGGCTCGGTCGCGGTGGCCGAGGGTCAGCTCGTGGCATCCGGGGACGTCCTCGGTCGAGTCGGCCACACCGGCAACTCGACGAGCCCGCACCTGCACTTCCAGCTCATGGACTCGCTCGACCCGATGACGGCTCGCGGAATCCCGTGCGCGTTCCGCGCCTACGAGGTCGAGCGCGAGGGTGCCTGGGTGCCGGTGACGAACGGGGTCCCGGATCGGCGGGAGCGCATCCGCTCGGTCGTCGAGTAGCGCCCGGCGCCCCCTCGCGCCCACCCCGTCAGCTGCCTCCCAGCAGCGCCCATAGGATCGAACGTATGGCCGGATTCTGGGGCAAGCGCAAACGTGATCAGCAGGAGCTTCAAGCCCAGGACCTCGATCTGGCGAAGCGGGCCGGCACCGCCCTGGTCGCGGCCGACGAGCGCGTGCGCGTCACCTCCGACGAGCTCGTCTTCGCGGACGCGGAGCTCGGGCACGACGCGACGCAGGAGCTGCGTGTGGCGCTCACCGCGGTGCGCCAGCACCTGGGCGAGGCGTTCCGGCTGAACCAGCTCAATCACGACGAGATCCCCGACACCGCTGAGGAGCTGCGCACCCGCAACGGCCGCATCATCCAGCTCTGCGAGTGGGCCGAAGACGTGCTCGACGAGCGCACGTCGGCGCTCGCGGAGCGCATCGCGCGGGCGCGCCGGGCTCCCGAGATCATCGCCGGCGTGCGAGCGGATGCCGCGCGCCTCCGCTCCCGGATCCCGCAGGCCCGCGAGACCGTCGAACGGCTCGCTGCCCGCTATGCGCCCGAGGCGCTGGCCCAGGTTGACGCCAACCCCGGGCAGGCGGAACAGCTGCTCGGATTCGCCGAGCACAGCGCGGGCGTGGCCGAGCGACGGCGCGAGGCGGGGCAGCGCGAGCAGGCCAACCTCGCGCTCGAGGCGTCGACCGAATCGGTGCGCCGAGCAGCGACGCTCCTCGATGCCGTGGAGACCTTCGAGGTCGAGGCGTTGCGGGCCGAGTCCACGCTGGCGGCGATCGTCGAGGACTCGCGCGAGGACCTGGTCGTCGCGCTCAAGGAGCCGCACTCTCCGGGGGTGGCGAGCGCCATCACCGAGCTGCAGGCCGCGCTCGCCTCCCTTCCCGCCGCGGGCGTCAACACCGACCCGTTCACCCAGCTCGACCGCCTGCGTGAGGCGAACGCGGGGCTGGATGCCGCGATCGCGGCGGCCCGCGAGCGCGCGGCTCGCCCGATTCCGCCGCTGGAGCACGTGCGCCATGCGATCGACGACGCCGACCGGCAGCTCGCAGTCGCCCGCGACGTCATCGCCGGCCACCGCGGCTGGATCGGCGCCGACGCGCGCACGCGGCTCGCCGAGTCTGAGCGAATCCGGGTCGACCTCGACAGCTACCTCGGCACGTCCGCGGCGGCCGCGACCACAATCGACGAGGACCACCGCGAGCAGGCGATGGCGATGGCCCGTCGCGTCGCGTACCTCGCCGGTCAGGCCCTGCAGCTCGCGCAGCGCGACATCGACGCCTCCCGTCCGCACGATCCCGATCAGTGGGGCGGCGGCCCGGGCTGGGGGGGCGGACGACGCGGCGGCGGTGGCGATCTCATGGGCGGCCTCCTCGGCGGGCTCGTCATCGGCAGCATCTTCGACGGCATGTTCGACTGACCGGTACCCGCCGGGTTCCCGATCAGTCGACGGCCGTGGCCGCGGGCTCAGCCGACGGTGGATCGCTCCTCGACCGCGCGCCGGAGGCGGTCGTTGTCGAGGCCGAGCAGCTCGAACGTCTCGCGGAGTCGAGTCGCGGCATCCGGATGCTTCGGCTCGAGGCACTCCGCCAGCCGGAGGCCTTCGTTGCTCACCTCCGTGAGTGAGACGATGAGCGACGCGGCCGCCGACGCCGCCAGGTGGATCGCGCCCTCGGACTCGGACGCGTCGGTCACCTCGCCGACCTCGACCACGTAGAGCAGCGAGGCGCCGAGCGCCGCCCGCTCCTCGGCGCACGATGACGTGTCGCCGCCGTCGTCGCCGAACACGTCGGATGCGATGCCGACGCCCTCGAGGTACGTGTCCACCTCGCCGTCGGACGTCATGACCCGCATGATCTCGGGATAGTCGCCCTCGGTGATCTCGATCGTCGGTTCGAGGCCGGTGTCGTGCTCAGCCACTTCGATCCCTCCTTCGGCGCGGACGCGCGCCACTCCCAGTCGGGGCGGAATCTACTCCGCACTCCCCGCTGCGGCAACGCCCGGCGAAGTTCTGCCATGCGGCGCGCACTTCCACCTCGATCGCTCGGCACGACATACCATCGGACGTGCGCGGGTGCCCACCCGCGGCATCCGTAGCTGCACCTTCGACGACCCCCACCGGTCCGCCGACCCGCCGGACCGACCCGCCCCCCTTGGAGCCCGGTGTGAATGCCCCCGACGACGATCACGTGTCGGGATACGGCGTGCCTGCGTCCGCGGCGGATCAGGAACGCGGCGAGCTCGATCGCGACGACGACCTGGACGGCGGCGCGCAGGTCGGCGCGCATGCGCGCCGCGTCGAGGTTCCCGAGATCGAGGTGCCGCGGCATCCGCTGCCCGACCGTCGCCGGTACTTCCTCAGCTGCGTGGAGCCCAGCGGCGACTACGACTCGGTGATCATCGCCGTGACGGATGGCGATCGGCGGCGATACTTCTCGACGCGTGACGGCGAGCGGCTGACCGAGGTCGACGAGCACTCGTTCGATCAGCGCCGCGAAAGCGGGGCGCGCTCGATGCTCGAGCTCGATGAGCGCGAGCTCGGCGAACTGGAGGTCGAGCTGCAGTTCGTGCGTCCGGTACGTGGGCGCGATCCGATCGCGGAGGCGGCGGCGGGGGATGCCGAAGCGGTGGCGGCCGAGGTGGCGGCCGAGCCGGAGGCGGCGGAGGCCGAGCCTTCGCCAGAGGTCGCCCCCGCGGCCGAGCCGGAAGTCGACGACGAAGTGTGGCACGAGGACGAGGCAGATGAACCCGAAGCAGAGGTGGAGGTGGACCCGGTGACCGAGGAGTTCGAGACGATGATGGCGTCGACGGTGACATTCGAGCGAGACGATGCGGCGGAACCCGTCGAGAACGAGGTTCGGGATGCCGCGCCGCCCGTGCCGGCTGCGCCAGCCGCTTCGGCCGCGTCGGCCACAGCCGCCGCGCCCGAAGCGCCGGTCGCGCCACCGTCCCACGCGCTCTCGGCCGATGATGCGATCGCGCAGGTGGCGCTCGCCAAGGGGATCGCGTTCATCGCGCATCGCGGCCAGCACGACCGCAGCGGGGCGCCCTACATCGACCACCCGGGCCGGATCGCCGAGCGGTTCGATCCGGTGAGCGAGCCCGTCGAGGCGGCGGCCGCGTGGCTGCACGACGTGCTGGAGGATTCGCCGGTCACGCCGCAGGAGCTCTTCGAGGCCGGGGTGATGCCCGATGTGATCGAGGTCGTGCAGCTGCTGACGCGGACCCGCGAGGTCACGGTCGACGAGTACTACGCCCGGATTCGCCGCGATCCGGTGGCACGCCGCGTGAAGCTGGCCGACATCGACGACAACACCGCGCGCTGGCGCCTGCGCCGTCTCGACTACGACACGCAGCTGCGCCTCGTGGAGAAGTATCGCGTGGCGCGGCTGGCGCTCGGCGCCGGCTGACCTGCTGCCGCGACCGCCGCTGCCACGACCGCGGGCCGATTTCAGCGCCGCTTCTCGCGCACGTACACCTCGCGCCGCACGCGAGCCACGACATCGCCCGCACGGTCGGTGATCTCGGTCTCGAACCACTCGAGCACCTTCGCGCCGCCGCGGGCCCGCTCGCGCAGCTCATCGACCTTCGCGCGCGGCACCTCGAAATGCGCGGTGAGCACTCCGCGCCCGGGTTTCACGAACTCGATCTCGCCGCGCGTGTCCCACACGATGTAGTCGCGCCCGATCTGGTGCCGCACGAGCATGAAGAAGTACGGGTCGGTCATGGCCGACATCGACCCGCCGAACGCCGTCTTAACGTAGTTGCGTGTGATCACGTTGATGTGCAGCTCGACCGTCGCGCGCGTCCAGTCGTCGCTGAACTCCTTCACCCGGATGCCGCTGAACAGGTTCGGAGCCCACAGGCTCATGCCGATCGCCAGGCGTCGTGGTGTCATGCGCATGCGTTCGATTGTTCCGGATGCCGCGGGGACGCGGGCGTCCGCGCGCGCCTGCCCGTGCGTGCTCGGGAAGCCTGCGCATGCGTGAACCTGCGCGCGTCCGTGAGGCGCGGGTCGAGCAAGATGTGTTCTGGTGCAGGAAGGTCCGGTACTTCGGCACTTCGGCACTTCGGTACCGTCGGCGCCGAGTGAAGCCGTCCCGCCCGCCGGGAACGGATTCGGCCGCGCTTCGGCGACGCTGGCGGCAGGGCTCAGCTCGGCGGCCGCGCCTCGGGTCCGACCCCGGTCGGCCTGACCGAGTCGTCGCCGGACTCGCCTCGGTGCGCGATGGCGTCGGGGTCGTCGGCGTCTTCGATCGTGACCGGCTCCTCATCGACGCCGGGCGGCTCGGGAACGTTGCCCGCGATCCCGAAGTCCGTGCCGACGAGGCCGACGCCCGACACCCCGCCCACGCTGCCGACTCCGCCGTCGCTGCGCGTATCCGTCGGGATGCCGCCGCCCTCGATGTCGTCCCGGTCGTTCGTGTGTCCGTCGCCCATGATGGTCCTTCCGTCGGGTTGGAGTGCTCTGGCTCTCCAGCGTCGCAGCGTGCGAGCGGGCTCGCACCGGGTTGACACACCGCCCGCGGGTCAAGCGGTCGACCGAGCCGCCGCGAGGTGATAGCCATGAGCATGGCCACTCACGAGCACGAATCGACGACGGATGCCGCACGCCGCGTGATCGACGCGAGCGACTACCTGACCCTCGCCACCGCCGACGCGAGTGGCCGGCCGTGGGCATCGCCCGTCTGGTTCGCGGAGCGAGACCGACGCGAGTTCGTCTGGGTGTCGCGCCCCGGCGCACGCCATTCGCGCAACATCGCGGAGCGACCCGAGATCGCACTCGTCATCTTCGATTCCACGGTCGAGCCGGGCACCGGCATGGGCGTCTACGTCGAAGCGGTCGCCGAGCAGGTCGGCGAGGCCGATCATGCTGACGCGCTCGCCGTCTACAACGCGCGCTCGGTGGCCCGCGGCATCCGTGAATGGCACGAATCGGATGTCGGCGGCACCGCGCAATTCCGGCTCTTCCGCGCACGGGCGACGCAAGTGTGGGTGCTCGACGAGCACGACCAGCGGGTCCCGGTCGAGTAGGGCACATTCTCCCGAGATTTGCAGCGAGCTGTCGATCTCGAGTCTCCGCGTTCGACGCATGAGTAGAAGCATCCGTTCGAGGCATCCGCTTCGAGCCGGAAACGACGCTCTCGCGAACGACTCAGGAGACGACATCATGTCAACACCCCGGGCACTCCGGCCCCTTCGCAACCCGGCCTACCGCTGGCTCGCCGCGGCGCTCGTGGCGTCGATGGTCGGCGCTGGCATCTGGATGGTCGCGCTCGTCTGGCA
>DASUVU010000033.1:0-3008 GCA_036378815.1 Agromyces sp.
CGTCGCCTGGCAGCCGCCGGCGGATCCCGGCCCGGCGGGAATCGGCGCGGCACTGTCGGCCCTCGGCGCGCGCCCGTGGCAGGTTGCGGAAACCGCACAGATCATCGCCGACGCCTTTGTGGAGGCGTCACAATCGGTGCAAGACGCCGCCAGCGACGGATCGTAGGTTCCGTCAAGCGATTCCGCGCGGCTCCGGAGCGTTCCTAGGATCGAATCATCCTCTGATCGAAACGGAGCTGCAGCGTGGCTGAACGAGCTGATGTCGTGTTCGTCGATGGGGTCCGCACCCCGTTCGGACGAGCCGGCGACAAGGGCATGTACTGGAACACGAGGGCCGACGACCTCGCCGTGAAGGCGATCACCGGACTCCTCGAGCGCAACCCGAACCTGCCCAAGGATCGTGTCGACGACGTGGCCATCGCCGCCACGACGCAGACGGGCGACCAGGGGCTCACCCTCGGCCGCACCGCTGCGATCCTCGCGGGCCTGCCGCTCAGCGTGCCGGGCTTCGCCATCGACCGCATGTGCGCCGGCGCCATGACCGCCGTGACCACCACGGGCTCGGGCATCGGCTTCGGCCAGTACGACGTCGTCATCGCCGGCGGCGTGGAGCACATGGGCCGCCACCCGATGGGCCTCGACGCCGACCCCAACCCCCGGTTCCTGGCCGAGAAGCTCGTGAACCCCGACGCGCTCAACATGGGCACGACGGCCGAGCGCCTCCACGACCGCTTCCCCGAGCTCACCAAGGAGCGCAGCGACCGCTTCGGCATGCGCAGCCAGCAGAAGGTGCAGGCCGCGTACGACGCCGGGCACATCCAGCCCGACCTCGTCCCCGTGGCGCTGCGCACCGACGAGGGCTGGGGCCTCGCGACGGAAGACGAGGGCCGTCGTCCCGAGACCACCATGGACGGCCTCGCCACCCTCAAGACTCCGTTCCGGCCGCACGGCCGCGTGACGGCGGGCAACGCGTCCCCGCTCACCGACGGTGCCACGGCCGCGATCCTGGCCAGCTCGGATGCCGCGAAGGAGCTCGGCCTCTCGGTCAAGATGCGCATGGTGAGCTTCGGCTTCGCCGGCGTGGAGCCCGAGGTCATGGGCATCGGCCCGATCCCCTCGACCGAGAAGGCGCTCAAGAACGCCGGCCTCACGATCGACGACATCGGCCTCTTCGAGCTCAACGAGGCGTTCGCCGTGCAGGTGCTGAGCTTCCTCGACCACTTCGGCATCGACGACGAGGACCCGCGCGTGAACCCGTGGGGCGGCGCCATCGCGATCGGCCATCCGCTCGCCGCGTCGGGCGTGCGCCTCATGCTCCAGCTCGCCCGCCAGTTCGAGCAGCACCCCGAGGTGCGCTACGGCCTCACGGCCATGTGCGTCGGCCTCGGGCAGGGCGGCAGCGTCATCTGGGAGAACCCGCACCACAAGCGCTACGGAAAGGGCCGCTGAGCGACATGACCGACTACTCGAAGATCGACTTCTCCGAGCTGGCGGCCGCGTTCGCCGACGACGAGGTCGTCACGCACTCGTACGTGCGCGACATCCGCCTGCCGTCGGGCCGCGTGCTCGCACTCATCACGCTCGACAACGACCGCGACCACACGCGCCCGTCGACGCTCGGCCCCGTGACGATGCTCGAGCTCGGCGACCGGCTCGACGAGCTGCAGGCGCGGGCCGCGGCCGGCGAGATCCAGGCCGTCGCGATCACCGGCAAGCCGTACTTCCTCGCCGCGGGCGCCGACCTCTCGAAGGTGGGCGAGATCCCGAGCCGCGACATGGCGCTGAAGATGGGCCAGCTCGGCCACATGGTCTTCGGCAAGCTCGGCGAGCTCGGCGTGCCGTCGTTCACGTTCATCAACGGGCTCGCGCTCGGCGGCGGGCTCGAGGTGGCGTTGAACTCCGATTATCGAACCGTGGATGCCTCGGCGCCGGCGATCGCGCTTCCCGAGGTGTTCCTCGGCATCGTGCCGGCCTGGGGCGGCGCCTACCTGCTGCCCAACCTCATCGGCATCGAGAACGCCCTCCGGGTGGTCGTCGAGAACCCGTTGAAGAACAACCGGATGCTGAAGGCGAAGGACGCCCTCGACCTCGGCATCGCCGACGCGATGTTCTCGCCCGTCAACTTCCTCGAGGACTCCCTCAAGTGGGCCGACGGCGTGCTCGGCGGAACGGTCGCGGTGAAGCGGCCGAACGCACCGGGGAAGCTCGAGAAGCTCGCCAAGTGGGACATCGCGATCAACATCGCCCGCAAGAGCCTCGAGGGCAAGATCGGGACGACCGCGAAGTCGCCGTACGTCGCGCTCGACCTGCTCAAGGCGGCGAAGAGCGGCACGAAGGCCGAGGCGTTCACCCGCGAGGACGAGGCACTCGCCGACCTCGTCGCCGGCGACCAGTTCGTGGCATCCATCTACGCGTTCAACCTCGTGCAGAAGCGCGCGAAGAAGCCGGCAGGTGCTCCCGCCAAGGAGCTCGCGCGCAAGGTCACCAAGGTCGGCATCATCGGCGCCGGCCTCATGGCCAGCCAGTTCGCGCTGCTGTTCGTGCGTCGCCTGCAGATCCCGGTCGTCATCACCGACCTCGACCAGGCACGCGTCGACAAGGGCCTCGCCTACATCCGCGACGAGATCGGGACGCTCGAGCAGAAGGGCCGCATCGACGCCGACGAGGCCAACCGCCTCCGCGCGCTCGTGACTGGCACGACCGACAAGGCCGACTTCGCCGACTGCGACTGGGTCATCGAGGCCGTCTTCGAGGACCTCGCGGTCAAGCAGCAGGTGTTCGGCGAGGTCGAGCCGTTCCTGTCGGAGACCGCGATCCTCGCGACGAACACGTCGTCCCTCTCGGTCGAGCAGATCGGCGCGAAGCTCGCCCACCCCGAGCGTCTCGTCGGCTTCCACTTCTTCACCCCGGTCGCGGTCATGCCGCTCATCGAGGTCGTCAAGACCCCGTTCACCGACGAGGCGACGCTGTCGACCGCCATGGTCGCGGCGAAGAACCTGAAGAAGAAC
>DASUVU010000034.1:0-2838 GCA_036378815.1 Agromyces sp.
CACCCCGCACACGAACTTCGAGGGCACCGCGTACATCCTCTCCAAGGAGGAGGGCGGGCGTCACAACCCGTTCTACGCGAACTACCGTCCGCAGTTCTACTTCCGCACCACCGACGTCACCGGCGTCATCACGCTGCCCGACGGCACCGAGATGGTCATGCCCGGCGACACCACCGACATGACGGTCGAGCTCATCCAGCCGATCGCCATGGAGGAGGGCCTCGGCTTCGCAATCCGTGAGGGTGGTCGCACCGTCGGCGCCGGTACGGTGACGAAGATCATCAAGTAGTACCCCGCTCTGTCCCCGAGCCCGTCGAAGGGCCGGGGGACGGAACCGGCGAGGGCCGGACCTTCGGGTCCGGCCCTTCGTCGTGCCTGCACCGTTCCCGTGTGACGCGATGTTGCAGCAGACCGGCAATCCGCTGTCAACCCCCGCGCTGGCTTTGAGCCGCGAACGGGGGGCTGCCTACGCTCGTGGAGATGTCCTCATCTTCCGCCGTCGCACCGCGCGCTCCCGTGCGCCCCGAGATCCAGGCGCTGCGCGCCGTGGCGATCGGGTGCGTCGTGCTGTACCACTTCTGGCCCGCGGCGTTGCCCGCCGGGTACGTCGGCGTGGATGTGTTCTTCGTCGTGTCCGGGTTCCTCATCACGGGGCTCCTGCTCCGCGACGCCGAGCGGTTCGGCCGTGTCCGGCTCCGCGAGTTCTACGTCCGCCGCGTCCGCCGAATCCTGCCCGCCGCGCTCGTCGTACTGACCGCATGCGCGGTCGCGACGCTGCTGTTCGTTCCGCGCGTCGAGTGGCGTCCGTTCCTGCAGCAGGTGCTCTCGAGCGCGCTGTACGTGGAGAACTGGCACCTCGCGCGCGACTCGCAGATCCCGAGCAGAGCCGACCTCGAGTCGACGCCGGTGCAGCACTTCTGGTCGCTCTCGGTCGAGGAGCAGTTCTACCTCTTCTGGCCGCTGCTCATCATCGGCGCACTCTGGCTCGCAGCCCGGTTCGGGCGCACGCGTCCCGCCATGGTCGCGGCGGTGCTGGGCACGGCGACGATCGCCTCGTTCGTGCACTGCGTGGTCCTCACCGGGCAGGACCACAACCTGGCCTACTTCTCGACCCTCTCGCGCGCCTGGGAGTTCGGGGTCGGCGGCCTCCTCGCGCTCGTGCCGGCGGTCGCGGGGGAGCGGTTGCGGCGGACACGCGCGCTGGCCGCGTGGCTCGGCCTCGCGGGGATCGCCGTTGCCGCCCGCACGTTCACCGACCACGCGCTCTTCCCCGGCGCGATCGCGCTCGTGCCGGTGCTCGGCACGGCCGCCATCCTCTGGGCCGGGATGCCGCGGGCGGCGGTCTCGCTTTCGCCGGTCGCCGCCCTCAGGCCCGTGCAGTGGTTCGGCGACCTCTCGTATTCGCTGTATCTCTGGCACTGGCCGATCATCATGTTCACGCCGTACATCACGGGCCGGCCGAGCCAGGCGCCGATGATGGTGCTCCTGCTCGTGCTGTCGATCGCGGTCGCGGCCGCCTCGAGGCGCTGGATCGAGGACCCGTTCCGCCGCTCGGTGCCCCGCGAGCGGGTCCGGATGCCGCGTGCGCGGCGCGTCGGCGTGGCATCCGTCGCCGCCCTCTCCGCCGTGGTGCTGCTGACGTCGGGCGTGGCCGGCTACACGGTCGAGGAACCGCGCGGACAGCACTGCCGGGGCGCGGACGACGGCTACTGAACGGCGGGTCGGGCGTCGCTGCCGCCGATCGTCGTCGGCAGGTCGACGACGTCCTCGATCGTCCTGGCGACGGTGCACCCGCGGTGGATCGCCTTCCTCATGATCCCGACCAGCTGGTCGCGCTCCGCCGGGTCGAGCGACGAGAGGTCGAGGAGGAACTCCTCCTCGATGCGGTGATAGCGGTTCGTCTCGCGGTCGGAGTGCCCGTGGGCCCAGACGGTGAGCGCGAAGTCGTCACCGAGGCGGCGCGCGGTCACCCGGTCGGCGCTGAGGCCGGAGCACGAGATGAGCGCGAGCTTCAGGAGCTCACCGGGCGTGAAGTGCACTCCTTCGAGCTCGGGACCGCCCACGCGCAGGGTGGCGCCGCGTTCGTTGAGTCCCTCGTACATCCGCGGGCCGATTCGGGTGACCGAGACGCTGCCCGGTCCGATGCGGTCACTGACCTGGTGGGCGTGCTCGGAGGCCGTCTCGTCTGTCGTCGTCACGCCTTCGATTCCATCATGTTCGACGGCCGCACCGGCGCTTGCTGCGATGGTGCTGTGAACCGTCGGCAGCGCGACACGCCCGGGTTGCATGGGCGTCCCGACTGTGGCAAACTCTATGAGTTCAACATTTCGAACGGCGTGCCATGCTGCGTGCCGTTCGAATCACTGCCAGGCAGTGCATAGCCACCGCAGTTTCCATCAGCCCACGGGTTCCGGGAGCTCCACGGGTCAGGCTAGGCCGCGGGCAGCAGAACACACAACCGACCACCACTTTCGAGCATGGATCCGCCATGCCCGTTTCGTGCGGGCGACACGCCCGAGCGCGGGGGTCGGCTGGGCTCGAAGGTCGAGCGTGTCGAGGTCACCGCCCGCGGGGTGGTTTCGACAGGCTCGATCACCGGCCTTTGACAGAAGAACAGTGGTGCTTCACACGGAGTGACTACGCGGCGTCCAATGCCCTCGGAAGGGGTAAGACGCCTTGACAGAGAGAGAGTTCGAGATGGCGGGACAGAAGATCCGCATTCGACTGAAGTCGTACGACCACGAGGTCATCGACACCTCGGCGCGCAAGATCGTCGACACGGTGACCCGCGCGGGCGCCACGGTCGTCGGCCCCGTGCCGCTTCCGACCGAGAAGAAC
>DASUVU010000035.1:0-7774 GCA_036378815.1 Agromyces sp.
GTAGGTTGAGCGGCATGGGCCCCCGCCGGTTCGACGTCGGCGAGTTCACTCGCACGGCTCGAGGCAGCCTGCGCGACGACCTCGACCTGTCGAGGGTCGCTGCCACCCCGCTCCCTCCCGGCCTCGTGCGGGTGCTGGAGGCGTTGCGCGGCCTCGAGGGCGCGACGATGGCGCACCTGCGCAACGTGCTCGTGACGCCGACGCACAAGGACCCGCGCGTCACGGCCTTCCTCGTGACGTGGGCGTATGAGAAGTTCTGGATCGCCGACGCCCTCGGTGCCATCGTCGAGGCGAACGGCGAAGTCGGGGAGGCGTCGAGCAGCCATCCGGATGCCGCGACCGCGCGCCGCGGCATCCGTCGCGCACCCGGACCGCTCCGCCGGGCCATCGCCGGATTCACGCAGGGGGCGTCGATCGTCGGCGCGCACACGACGCTCGGGCTCGTCGACGACTGGATCCTTCGCGACGTGTACGAGCGCGTGTCGACCGGGACCGACATCGGTGGACCCATCGGCGACGCCATCGAGACGGTCCTCGAGGTGAAGGCGCGGCACACCGCGTTCTTCGCGGAGGAGTCTCGGCGCCGTCTGGCCGGCTCGCCCAGGGCGGCGCGGCTGGCGCGCCACGAGCTCCGCCGTACGCGGTGGCCACTCGGAGCCACCTCGATCGACCCCGTTCGTCGCACGGCGCTGGCGCGATTCGCGTGGTGGGGCGGCGCCGACGGTGCCGAACGCCGCTCATCGCTCGAGGGGCGCATCGCGGCGCTGCCGGGCATCGGATCGGCCGCCGCTTCGGCCGTGTGCGCGAGCCTGGCGCGGGGCGCGTCCGAGTGATGTGATCGATCGAGACGGAAGGGACACGAGTGGCGTTCGACATCGACAGGTACACCGCGACATCCGTGAGCGTGCACTGGGACGACCTCGACCTCGACGACTTCCGGCGGCATCCGCTTCCTGCGCGCTCGCTCCGCACGCTCAGGTACATGGCCGACGTCGAGTACCACACGGTCTGCTACACGCGTGACCTGCTGACGACGCCATCGCACCGCGAGCCCGACGTCAGCGCGTTCATGACCATGTGGAACCGCGAGGAGTTCTGGCACGGCGAGGCCCTCGCCGCCGTGCTCGCCATGCACGACATCACCGTCGACTACGACGTGCTCAAGGCGAACCGCCTGAAGCTCGGCTGGAAGGACCGGCTCGACCCCATCAAGCAGTCCGTGCTCGGGTCGCTCGTCGGGACCGACTTCGTCGCCGTGCACATGTCGTGGGGGGCCGCGAACGAGTGGTCGGCGATCACGGCGTACCAGCGCATGGCCGACCTGGAGGAGCATCCGGTGCTCGCCGAGCTGCTCCGACGGATCGCGAAGCAGGAGGCCCGGCACGTCGCCTTCTACACATCGCAGGCGCGGGAGCGGCTCGCGGCGAGCCGGAAGGCGCAGAAGGTCACCCGCTTCGCACTCAGCCGGTTCTGGGCGCCCGTCGGCTCGAGCATCAACACCGTCGACGACGTGCGTCACGTCATGACCCACCTCATGAGCGGGCCCGAGGGGCGTCGCGCCGCGCGCAAGGTCGACGACAGCATCAGCGGGATGCCGGGCCTCGGCGGGCTCAGGATCGTGCAGGACGCGCTCGACGACCTCGGCATCCCCGCGTGACGGACGTGCCGCCGGGAATCGAGGTTCAGAAGATGCGCATCCCGATCTCGGCCGGAGCGTCGAGCAGTCCCTCGATCTCGTCGTCGAGCTTGACGAGCGTGAGCGAGAAGCCGGCCATGTCGAGCGACGTGCAGTATTCCCCGACGTAGCTTCGGGCGACGGTGATGCCGCGGGCTGCGAGCTGCTCGTGCGCGTACCCGTACGCGATGTACAACTCGCTGATGGGCGTGCCGCCGAGCCCGTTGATCATGAGCGCGACCCGGTCGCCGCTCTCGAACGGCAGGTCGCTCACGACCGGATCGAGCAGCGTGTCGACCAGTTCGTTTCCCGGCACGATCTTCGCCCGCCGACGGCCGGGCTCGCCGTGGATGCCGACGCCGATCTCGATCTCGTCGTCGCCGAGCTCGAAGAGCGGAGAGCCCTTCGCAGGGGGCGTGCATGCGGTGAGCGCGAGACCCATCGTGCGGGTCACGGAATTGACCTTCTCGCCGATGCGCACGACTTCGTCGAGGTCGGCACCTGCCTCGGATGCCGCTCCGACGGCCTTGATGACGAAGAAGTTGCCCGCCACGCCGCGGCGGCCGACGGTGTACGTCGAGTCCTGCACCGCGACGTCGTCGTCGATGAACAGGGTCCTCACGTTGACGCCGTCGGCGAGGCTCATCTCCTGCGCCATGTCGAAGGCCATCCGGTCGCCGGTGTAGTTGTTCACGAGCAGCAGCACGCCCTTCGGCGAGTTGAGCAGCTTCGTCGTCTCGTAGACGTAGTCCATGGGCGGAGCGGCGAAGACATCGCCGGGACACGCCCCGTCGAGCATGCCTCGGCCCACCGCCATGACGTGGGCGGGCTCGTGTCCGGAACCGGAACCCTGGATGATCGACACCTTGTCATCGCGCGGGGCGTCCGACCTCATGATGAGGTTGTACTCCGGCACATAGCGCAGCGTGTCGGGGTTGGCGAGGGCGAGGCCCTTGAGCATCTCCGGCACGTACTGCTTCGGGTCGTTGACGATCTTCTTCATCTGCTCATCTCCACTGCTCGGTGTTGCATGACGGTCGGGGTCAGTCCGCCGCGTCCCTGTTCTCCCACCCCGACGCGACGGCTTCGAGGATCACCGCGACGGCCACGGCTCCCGGGTCGGGTGATCCGATGCTGCGCTCGCCGGTGTACGCGGCGCGGCCGCGCTTGGCGATCATCGGGGTCGTCGCGTCGGCGGCGGCGCGTGCGGTGGCGGCCGCCGCAGACACGATGACGCCGGGGTCGTCTCCCGCCGCGAGTCCGGCCTCGATCGTGTCGGTCACGGGCGCCAGGGCATCGAGGAGGGTCTTGTCGCCGAGCTCGGCGTTGCCGCGGGCCATTATGCCGGTGATGGCGGATCGGAGCATCGCGACCGCATCAGCTCCGCTGATCTCGGTCTGCCCCTTCACGGCGGCGGAGGCCCGGAGGAACGCGGTGCCCCAGATCGGGCCGGAGGTGCCCCCGATCCGCCCGGTGATGGCGACGGCGATCTTCGTCAGGAACGTGCTGATGTCCGTGCGGTCGTAGGAGTCCCAGTCGTTCAGCACGATCTCGAAGCCGCGGGCGAGCGAGTAGCCGAAGTCGCCGTCGCCCACGACGGAATCCAGCTCGCCGAAGTACTTCTCGTTGTCGACGGCGGTCTGCGCGACCGTGCGCACCACGAATTCGACATCGGTGAAGCTCGTCATCGGTCCTCCTCGGCAATCGGATGCTCGCGGTCGAGAATGGCGGCGAGGTCGCCGAGTCCGATCTCGGCCCCCGGGTGTATGTCGAGCGGATCGGAGATGACGCGTGCCGGTTCCGATTCGTCGCCCAGCGAGCTGACCACCAGCGAAGCCCCGGTGAAGTCCTCGTCGACGGTGTATGCGCTCACGGTGACGAGCGTGCGAAGTCCGGCCGCCACGGATGCCGCCACTCCGTTGCCGCTGTCTTCGATGACGATCGCGTCGTCGGCTGCGGCGCCGAGCTCGTCGAGGGCGAGCAGGTAGATGTCGGGGGCCGGCTTCTTGTGCGCGACGATGTCACCCGCGAAGACCCGGAACTGCGCCGCGGCATCGGGACCGACTGCGTGCTCCAGCACCGCGCGAACCGACGGCTCCGCCGAGGTCGAGGCGACGGCGAGGCCCCACCCGGCTGCGGAAGCCTCGGTGGTGATGCGCGCGATCCCCGGGCGCGCAGGCAGGGCGCCCGATGCGATCAACTCGGTGTAGATCGCCGTCTTGCGACGGTGCCACTGCGCGAGCAACTCCCGCTGCCCGTCCTCGTCGGTCGGCAGGCCATTCGCCGCCGCGAACTCCGGCGTCAGCAGGCTGGCCATCCGCTCCTTGCCTCCACCGATCAGGACCTTCTCGGCGTACTCGGCGTCGCTCCACTCCACGGGAACGCCGAACTCGGCGAAGGTCTGGTTGAACGCCGGCAGGTGCCCGTTGCGCTCCGTGTCGGCGAGCACGCCATCGCAGTCGAAGATGAGGAACGGCATGCTCACCACGCCTTGCCGCTGCTGCCGAACTTGCCGGCGAGTGCGGTGGTGAGGTCGACGACGTGCTGGCGAACGTCTTTGAACAGCGACGGGGGATCCCACTTGTCGCGTTCCTCGGCATCCTTCAGGAACGCGAGGCTCGACTTCATGAACTCGATCTTCAGGGCGGTGGAGATGTTCACCTTGGCGCAGCCGCGTGCGATGAGGTCGTCGAACTGGGCATCGGTCATCCCGCTGCCGCCGTGGAGGGCGATCGGCGTCGACGTGGCCGCGACGAGGTCGGTCACGCGCTGGAAGTCGAGGTCGGGCGTCGACGAGTAGACGCCGTGCGCGTTGCCGATCGATGGGGCGAAGACGTCGACACCCGTCTCGCGGATGAACTCGATGGCGACCTCGAGGCTCTGCCTTCGGGTCGCCGTGTCGACGCCGATCCCGTCTTCGACGCCCTGGATCGCCTCGATCTCACCCTCGACGTGTGCGCCGTACCGACGAGCCTCGGCGACGACCTCGATCGTCTGGCGCTGATTCTCCGCGACGGGCATGGTCGAGGCGTCGAAGAGCACCGAGTTCCAGCCGCGGGCGAGGCAGTCGCTGATCACCTGGCGTTCGGGGCAGTGGTCGAGGTGCAGCGTGACGGGGACCTCGATGCCCCGTGTCATCGACTCCCACATGCCGTAGAGCACGTCGAGACCGATCGACTTCACCGTCTTGACCGATGTCTGTACGATCAGCGGCGAGCGCGCCTCGACCGCCCCGGCGAGCACGGCTTCGAGGGTGAGGTCGTTCACGATGTTCATGGCCGGTACGCCGTACTTCTCGGCGAACGCCCGATCGACGATCTCCTTGAGACTCACGACTGGCATGGGTTACCTCCTCGTCGCCCGCCCTCAGGGTAGGGCGGGAGATCTTCTGCCGACATGCGTGCTTCCCCTACCCGCAGGTAGGGATTCCCTCCACGGGTCACCGATGTGCGGACTGCCCCGCGAGCACCGTGCGGTTGGCCGCGCCGGTCTTGCGAAGGATGGCGCCGACGTGCTTCTCGACCGTCTTGACCGAGATGCGGAGCTCGGCCGCGATCTGCTTGTCGGGCAGCCCGCGTTCCACGAGCGTCCGTACCTCGCGCTCTCGGGCGGTGAGGCGATCGTGGGGCGTCGACGCGAGCGACGCGGTGAATCGGCTCAGGAACTCCGCGGTCACGAGCAGGTCGCCCCGCGCGGCGGCGACGATGGATCGCGCGAGGGCGGCCGGCTCGGCGTCGTGCTCGATGAACCCCGCCGCGCCGACCTGGGCCGCGGCGCGCACGCGGTCGTCGGTGACCGATTCGATGAGCAGCACGACGGCCGCAGCCGGGTCGACGGCTCGCAGGTACGACGTGAGTTGCACCCCGTCGATGTGGCGCAGACCCAGGTCGGCGAGCACCACGTGCGGACGCAGCAGTTCGAATGCCTCCACGGCCTGCATGGCGTCGGCGACCTCGCCCACCACCTGGATGTCGGGCTCGACCTGGCTGAGCATGCGCACGAGGCCGGCGCGCACGACGGCGCGATCGTGTACCACGAGCACGCGCCACCGGGAGCGGAGTTCCGCTGCGAGCGCCGACGCCAGGTACGGCACCTCGGCGGTCACGCGGGTGCCCCACTGCGGCGTGGAGTCGATGTGCAGCGTGCCGCCCAGATGCCGGGCGCGGGCCGCCAGCCCCTGCAGGCCGCGTCCACGGGCGGGGCTCGCGGAGGCGCCGGTGACGGAGGCGAGGTCGAATCCGCAACCGTCGTCCTCGACGAGGACGGTCACGCTCTCCCCGCCGTAGACGAGGCCGACACGCACCTGCTGCGCCCGCGCGTGCTCGAGCACGTTGGTGAGCGACTCCTGCACGATGCGGAAGAGATGACGGGCGGTATCCGGGGCGAGCGTCTCAGGTTCGCCGACGACGACGAGTCGGGTGTCGAGCGACGCCGTCGACTGCACCCACGCCAGTTCGAGCGCGACTGCTTCGTTGAGTGAACGACCATCGAGCAACGCAGGACCGAACCCGAGCACCGTGCGCTGCGTTTCGGTCAGTGCCGAACGGGCGGCGGTGCGCGAGTCGGCGAGCGCGCCGATCGGGTCGCGACCCCGTCCGAGCTCGCGCTCCGCGGCATCCAGGTGGAGCAGCACGGTCGCGAGGCCACGCCCCACGGTGTCGTGCACATCACGCAGGACGCGCTCGCGCTCGACCATGATCGCCTCGGCGCTCTCCCGCTCTGCGGCGATCGAGTGGAGGCGTGCGTTCGTGATCGCGATGGCCGCGTGCGTGGCGAAGAGCTCGACCAGTGTCACGTCCTCGTCGGTGAATCGTCGCTCGGGGTCGCGGCTGAAGATGACGCAGGTGCCGATGATCGCGCCGTCCCATCTGATCGGCACGCCGATCACGCCGTGCAGGAAGGCCCGGTCCTCCGTGGTGATGTGTCCACCGTGGACCTCGGCGTACTCGTCGAACACGACCGATCGGCGTGCGCGGACCACTTCGCCGGTGACCCCCTCGTCGAGCGGGAACGTGCGCCCCGAGAGGCATCCGACCCCGAGGTCGACCTCCTTGCGGTACGTGCCGGCGATCTCGTCGACCGTGCAGATCGATCCGCTGTCGCATCCGAGCAACTCCATCGTGTGACGCAGGATGCGCTCGAGCAGCGGAGCGAGGGCGAACTGTCCGGCGAGGTCGGTGGCCATGGCGGCCAACGCGTCCAACCGAGCGTCCGGCGACTCGGCCGCCGCCCGTTGTTCCCGTGAAGCCATGTGCGACGATCCTCACCGATTCACTGCGCGCCCTTTGACCACACATCATGCGCCTCGCAAGCGCTTTCGCGCCAGCACGGGGGCACCGGCATCCCACAGGCCGGACGATCCGGCCCCGCGCGTCGTCCGCTCGCGCGGTACCGTTGAGCATGGCTCAACTACCCGTTCCCGATACGTGGGAGCAGGGCACCGCGTACGAGCGGTACGTCGGTCGGTGGAGCCGTCAGGTCGCCCCGCTGTTCCTGGAGTGGCTGCGCGTGCCCGCCGACCTGCGCTGGCTCGACGTCGGGTGCGGCACCGGCGCGCTCTGCGCCGCCATCCTCGATACGTGCGCGCCGGCCTCGGTCGACGGCGTCGAGCCGTCGGAGGGGTTCCTCGAGACCGCCGTCGCCGTCCTCGGCAATCGGGTCACCTTCCACCGAGCGGATGCCTCGGCGCTGCCGCTCGACGACGCATCCGTCGACGTCGTGGTGTCGGGACTCGTGCTGAACTTCGTGCCCGACCTCGACGCGGCCCTCGCCGAGATGTCGCGCGTCGTCGTCGACGGCGGCGTGGTCGGCGCCTGCGTGTGGGACTATTCCTCGCGCATGGAGCTCATGAGCACGTTCTGGCAGGCCGCCCGCGAGCTCGACCCGGCTGCTGCGGCGCTCGACGAGGGGGCGCGCTTCTCCGACTTCACGCCCGAGGGCCTCACCTGGCGGTTCGCGAGTGCCGGGCTGGTCGACGCCGAGGCGGGCTCGGTGGAGGTGCCCACCCGGTTCGCCGATTTCGACGACTACTGGCTGCCGTTCCTCGGCGGCCAGGGTGTGGCGCCCGCGTACGCGATGTCGCTCGACGAGTCGCGCCGA
>DASUVU010000036.1:0-5388 GCA_036378815.1 Agromyces sp.
TTACGAGGTCTCCCGGTCCCTTGCCGCGTGCGAGGGCGCGATCCTCCTGGTCGACGCGGCCCAGGGCATCGAGGCGCAGACCCTCGCGAACCTCTACCTGGCGCTCGAGAACGACCTCGAGATCATCCCCGTGCTGAACAAGATCGACCTGCCGGCGGCGGAGCCCGACAAGTACGCGAAGGAGCTCGCCGACCTCATCGGTGGCTCGCCCGACGACGTGATGAAGGTCTCCGGCAAGACGGGCGTCGGCGTCGAGGAGCTGCTCGACCGGGTCGTCGAGCGCATCCCGGCACCGGTCGGTGATGCGGATGCCCCGCCGCGGGCGATGATCTTCGACTCCGTCTACGACAGCTATCGCGGCGTGGTCACCTACGTGCGCATGGTCGACGGACACCTGAACCCGCGCGAGCGCATCCAGATGATGTCGACGAGGGCGACGCACGAGATCCTCGAGATCGGCGTGAGCGCACCCGAGCCCACCCCGACCGACGGACTCGGCGTCGGCGAAGTGGGCTACCTCATCACCGGCGTGAAGGACGTGCGGCAGTCGAAAGTGGGCGACACGGTCACGACGGCGGTGAAGCCGGCCGCCGCGCCGCTCGCCGGGTACACCGAGCCGCTCCCCATGGTCTACTCGGGCCTCTACCCGATCGACGGCAGCGATTATCCCGAGCTCCGCGAGGCGCTCGACAAGCTGAAGCTGTCGGATGCCGCGCTCGTCTACGAACCCGAGACGTCGGTCGCCCTCGGCTTCGGCTTCCGTGCCGGATTCCTCGGCCTCCTGCACCTCGAGATCATCACCGAGCGACTTCGTCGCGAGTTCGGACTCGACATCATCGCCACCGCGCCGAGTGTGGTCTACGAGGTCACCACCGAAGACAAGAAGACCGTGACGGTCACCAACCCGAGCGAGTTCCCGACCGGCGCGAAGATCGCCGAGGTGCGCGAGCCCATGGTGAAGGCCGCGATCCTCGCGCCGAAGGACTACGTGGGCACCATCATGGAGCTCTGCCAGTCGCGACGCGGCTCGCTCCTCGGCATGGAGTACCTCGGTGAGGACCGGGTCGAGATCCGCTACAACATCCCCCTCGGCGAGATCGTGTTCGACTTCTTCGACCAGCTGAAGTCGAAGACCGCAGGCTACGCGTCGCTCGACTACGAACCGGCCGGCGACCAGGCTGCCGATCTGGTGAAGGTCGACATTCTCCTGCAGGGAGAGCAGGTCGACGCGTTCAGCGCCATCGTGCACCGCGACAAGGCGTACGCCTACGGCGTGCTCATGACCGGGCGCCTTCGCGAGCTCATCCCGCGCCAGCAGTTCGAGGTGCCCATCCAGGCGGCGATCGGAGCCCGCATCATCGCCCGCGAGTCGATCCGGGCGATGCGAAAGGACGTGCTGGCCAAGTGCTACGGCGGTGACATCAGCCGCAAGCGCAAGCTCCTCGAGAAGCAGAAGGAGGGCAAGAAGCGCATGAAGATGGTGGGCCGCGTCGAGGTTCCGCAAGAGGCCTTCATCGCCGCGCTCTCGGGCGAGACCGAGGGCAAGGAAGCCAAGAAGAAGTAGAGCCCCGAGGGGCGCGTCGGATGGTCGGCTTACGCATTTCGTAGAATCGACGGATGACCCGACGCAGCACCTTCACCGACCAGTCGGTCACGTACGGCGCGATCGGCGCGACCCAGGCGCCCGATCTCCTGCGGTATCCGCCCGACGGCTACCGTCCCGCGGAGGACGCGGTGCGTCTCGGCAGCGGGCAGGATCGATTCGACCGCGCCGCCGAGTCGCTCATGACCTGGGGCATCCAGAAGGGCGCAGGGTTCGAGGTCGTCGACGTGTCGGCCGGCACCGGCGCCCAGTATCCCGGCATCGTCTACGACGCGGATGGCACGACACCACTCGCCGAGCAGCCCACTCCGCACAACGAGCAGCGCTTCGGCGCCGACGGCACGCCGTACATCACGGCCGGCGTCGCCGCGACGCTGCGCCGCACGACGCGATTCGGCAGTCATGACACGCCCGTGCTCGTCGTGTATGTCGTCGACGAACCCGGGCGCGTCGGCTTCGCGTACGGCACGACCGCTGAGGGCCCCGAGAGCGGCGAGGAGTCGTTCATCCTCGAGCACCGCGACGACGACACGGTGTGGCTGACCATCCGATCGCTGCTCCGGACGCGAGGCGGCATCCATGCCCTGACCGCGGCATCGCAGCGGCGGAGGCGGCGCGAGCTCACCACGCGCGAACTGCGCGCGCTGCATCCGGCGTTCCCGGGCTGATCGTGGGGTCGGCGCTTCCGCTCGGCGAGCCCGCCCCGCTCGACGGGCTGCTGCCCGGGTCGGCCGCGATCGGCGCTCCCGACCGGGCGTTCGGGGTGTACCTCCATGTTCCGTTCTGCCGGGTGCGCTGCGGGTACTGCGACTTCAACACGTACACGTCCGACGAATTGCGCGGTGCGCGTCAGGTCGACTATGCGAACCACGCGATCGCAGAGGTTCGGATGTCGCGGCGCGTGCTCGAGGCATCCGGGGTGCCCAGGCGCCCCGTCTCGACGGTGTTCTTCGGCGGTGGGACTCCGACCCTGCTGCCGGCGGACGACCTCGTGCGCATGCTCGGCGCGGTGCGGGAAGAGCACGGGCTGCTGCCCGGGGCGGAGGTCACGACGGAGGCGAACCCCGACTCCGTCGGCCCCGAGGATCTGCAGCGCCTCGCGGAGGGTGGGTTCACGCGAGTCTCGTTCGGCATGCAGTCGGCGGTTCCGCACGTGCTCGCCGCGCTCGACCGGACGCACGACCCCGACCGCATCCCGCTCGTCGTGCGCTGGGCGCGTGACGCCGGCATGGACGTCAGCCTCGATCTCATCTACGGCACACCGGGGGAGTCGCTCGATGACTGGCGCCGCAGCGTCGACGCCGTCGTCGAGGAGCGCCCCGATCACGTGAGCGCCTATGCCCTCATCGTCGAGCAGGGCACGAAGCTCGCCCGGCGGATCCGGCGCGGCGAACTCGCACAGCCCGACGACGACCTCGAAGCCGACATGTACGAGCACGTGGACTCCGCGCTCGGCGCAGCGGGATACGAGTGGTACGAGGTGAGCAACTGGGCCTCGTCGCCAGAGCAGCGTTCGCGCCACAACCTCGGGTACTGGCGCGGTGACGACTGGTGGGGCGTGGGACCGGGCGCGCACAGCCACGTCGGAGGTGTGCGGTGGTGGAATGCCAAGCATCCGGCCGCGTACGCCGAGCGGGTGCTGGCCGATCTGTCACCGGCGGTCGGTCGCGAAGTGCTCGGGATCGATGCACGCGAGACCGAGCGGGTCATGCTCCGCACCCGCATTCGCGAGGGTATCGAGATCGCGTCGCTGGGCGTAACCGGATCGACCGCCGTCGCCGGGTTGGTCACCGACGACCTCGCCGACGCGAAAGCCGCCCACGCCGGTGTGCTGACGCTCACCAGGCGAGGGCGGCTGCTTGCGGACGTCGTCGTCAGGCGGCTGCTCGACGACTGAGTCCGATCAGCTCACGAACTTGATCGCGAGCGGGTACGTGTAGGGCTGGCCCTGGTTGGCCTTCACCGCGGCCATGATGCTGAAGATGATGGTCAGCACCCAGACCGCGATCAGCACGAAGATGCCGACGACGATGAAGATCAGGATGTATCCGATCACGTAGGCGATCGCCATCGTGATCTGGAAGTTCAGGGCGGTCGCGGTGTGCGCGCGCACGAACGGTCCCTTGTCCTTCAGGATCAGGTACCCGATGAGGGCGGGGATGAAGCTGAAGAAGATGCCGCCGATGTGCACGAGCGTCGCCCAGAGCTTCTCGTCGTTCGGGCTGAGCGCCGGGCTCTGCTCGTACGGGTTCTGGGGCGGCGGCGGGGGAGGCGGGGTCTCGGACATTCGGTCTCCTTGGTCGTGCTCGTCTCGCGGCGAGTCTCGGTCGATCTCATGCTGGCACAGACTCGCCCGCCGGCGCAGTATTGACGCCCCGGCGGGCGAACCGTGCTGTGGTGCCGGACCTCGGACTACTTGATGAGGCGGATGGCGAACGGGTAGCGGTAGTGCTTGCCGTCCTTCGCCTGCAGGAAGGCGATGATCGAGAACACGACGCCGACGATCCACACGGCCCACGTCAGAATCGCGCCGATGAAGACGACGATGAGGATCCACGAGATGAGGTACCCGAAGAGGAGCGTGATCTGGAAGTTCAGCGCCTCCTTCGCCTCGGTGTTCGTGAAGGAGCCGCGATCCTTGAAGATCAGCCAGATGATGAGCGAGGGCAGGAAGCCGAGGATGCCGCCGAGGTGCGCGAAGGAGCCCCACTGCACGTCCTGCTCGGGGGTGAGGGGCGCGGCCGCGACCGGCTGCGCTGCCTGCGGGACGTTGGGATCGGGGGACTGGAGGTTCGGGTCGGTCATGGGTCGCCTTTCGGGGCTTCGGGGGGGTGGACCGCGCCGGCGCAGGGGATCGGGCCGGGAAGAGACTCGCGGGCTACCCATACGGTAGCGTCGCCACCCCCGGGTGGCAACGGCGATCGCGCAGGATCTCGCGTTATGATTAGCAGTCAGTCGAATCGAGTGCTAAACGGGCAGGAAGGCAGGGCGAATGGTCTCCGATCGCAGTCTCGCCGTGCTCCGCGCCATCGTGCAGGACTACGTCGCCTCGCGCGAACCGGTCGGCTCGAAGTCGATCGTCGAGCGGCACGCCTTCGGGGTGTCCGCCGCGACGATCCGCAATGACATGGCCCTCCTCGAGGAGGAGGAGCTGATCGCGGCGCCGCACACCTCGTCGGGGCGCATTCCGACCGACAAGGGCTATCGCGTGTTCGTCGACCAGCTCAGCGACATCCGCCCGCTCAGCCAGGCGCAGCGCCAGGCGATCGAGACCTTCCTCGGCGAATCGAGCGACCTCGATGAACTGCTCGCGCGCACCGTCAGGCTCATCTCGCAGCTCACGAAGCAGCTCGCCGTGGTGCAGTATCCGAGCTTCGGCAGCGCTCGCGTGCGTCATGTCGAGGTGGTGGAGCTCGCGCCCGATCGAGTGCTCTGCGTGCTCATCACCGACTCCGGGCAGGTCGAACAGCGACTCGCGGTGCTCGAGCAGCCGGTCGACGAGCACACCCTCTCCGCGCTGCGCATCCGGCTCAACGAGATCGCCGGCGGCCGCACCATGGCGGAGGCGGCCGAGGCTCTCTCCGGAGAGATCCATGCCGCCGATCGCCGGCATGCGGAGGTGCTCCACACCCTCGCAGCGACGCTGGCCGAGCAGGCGCGGGTGCAGCGTCAGGATCGCCTCGTCGTCGCCGGGGCCGCGAACCTCGTTCGCACCGAGGAGGACTTCGCCGGCTCGATCCTCGCGGTCATCGAGGCCATCGAGGAGCAGGTGGTGCTGCTGCGCC
>DASUVU010000037.1:0-2617 GCA_036378815.1 Agromyces sp.
AAGTTGATCAGCGGTGAGGCCATGGGAGCGGCCGAGGATCCCGAGTCCTCCGCCGAGGGTGAGGCCGGCGATACCGACCGTCGGCCCGCAGCCCGCAGCGATGGTGCGACCTTGAGCAGCCAACGCGTCGTAGATAGCTCCAAGTCGGGCGCCGGCGCCCACGGTAACGGTGGTCTCCGAGACCGACACCTCGTTGATGCCGCTCAGGTCGATCACCACGCCGGTCGTCGACGAGCGCCCCTCGAACGAGTGGCCGCCACTGCGCAGCGCGAGGTGATGACCCTCACGGACGGCGAAATCGATCGCGTGCACCACGTCCTCGGGCTCCCGACAACGCACGACCGCGTGCGGGCGGACATCGTCGAAGCGGGCGATCTGCGATCGTCGTGCCGACTCGTACTCGTCGGACCCCGCGAGGAGGATGTCTCCGCTCATCCTTCAACCCCATCCTGCGTCGAGGCGGACGATAACAGGTGCCTATGTTCTCGACAAGTACAGGTCGGGGCTCGCACGAGCGAGCGCGGACGTCACCTCCGTGCGCGATGCACCGATTGCGGAGTCAGGTACGCGGCGAGGCCCTCGATGCCGTACTCGACGCCGAGGCCCGAGTCGTGGCGTCCGCTGAACGGTGCGGCGTGATTCGACGCGAAGAAGTTGATGCCGATCGATCCGGTGTCGACGCGTCGGGCGACGTCGAATGCACGGTCCTCGTCCGCGCCGAACACGATGCCGCCGAGGCCGAACTCGGTTCCGTTCGCGATCGAGATGGCGTCGTCGACGTCCGCGGCGCGGACGACCGTGAGCACGGGCCCGAAGATCTCCTCGCGCGCGATCCGCATCGAGGGGGTGACATCCGCGAACACGGTCGGCGACACCCACGAGCCCTGCTCGATCGGTGCCCGCACGTCACCGCCGGCGACGACGCGGGCACCCTCATCGATGCCCGAGCGGATGTAGCCCCGCACGATGTCCCGCTGTGCGGCGGTCGCGACGGGGCCGAACACGGTCGCCGGGTCGAGCGGGTCGCCGAGCTGCGCCGCCGATACCGTCGTGGCCGCGAGTTCGACGACCTCGTCGTACCGCTCGGGCGTCGCGATGAGGCGGGTGGAGATGTAGCACGTCTGCCCGGTGTTGCGCAGGCAACTGCGCAGCAGCACGCTGCCCATGTGGTCGAGGTCCGCATCCGGCAGGACGATCGCCGACGACTTGCCGCCCAGCTCGAGCGTCACGGGGCGCAGCAGTTCCCCGCAGGCCGCGGCGATACGGCGGCCGACGGGCGTCGACCCGGTGAAGGCGACCTTGTCGACATCCGGATGCCGCACCAGCTGGTCCCCCACGGCGCTGTCGCCAGTCACGAGGTTCACGACCCCCGCCGGGATCCCTGCCTCGATCGCGGCATCCACGATGAACCGGATCGACAGCGGCGTCGGCGATGCCGGCTTGATCACCACCGTGCACCCCGCGATGAGCGCGGGTGCGAGCTTGATCACGACGAGGTTGATCGGGAAGTTCCACGGCGCGATGAGCGCGCAGACTCCGATCGGGTCCCGGTGCACCGAAGTCGCCAAGCTGGGGTCCAGGGGTGCGACACGCACATCGTCGCGCTCGAGATACTCGGCGAGGGACGCGAAGTACCGAATGATGCCGGCCGCGTTCGACGCGGCACGGGACGTCTCGGCGACGGGCGACCCGTTCTCGAGCGAGTTCGTCACGGCGAGCTCGTCGGCGCGGCGCTCGATGGCGGCGGCCATGGCGAGCATCCGGTGCGCCCGCTCAGACGGTGCGAGCCCGCTCCAGCCGGGGTATGCGCGACGTGCGGCGGCCACGGCCGCGTCGACGTCGGCCGGCGCGGCGATCGGCACCGATGCCCAGGCCCGGCCGGTCGCCGGGTCGACGATCTCGAACCGTCGGGCGCCCGCAGCCGGGCGGTACTCGCCGTCGATGAAGACGTCGTCGACGTGCCGGTACGGCAGTGTCGCGGCGGCCGCGTCGTGGACGGACGCGAGCGCATCCTGGGTCAGCACCGTGGCCGGGGAGCTCGTCATGACAGCTGCTCCGTCTTCAGCAGCGCCTCGGAGCGTGCGAGCTCGGCGACGGCCATCTCGACCGCCGCCTGCGTCAGGAGTTCGGGCACGATCTCCGCCCGCAGGCGCCGCACGTACTCCGCCGGCGTGAGGCCGAACCATCCCGATGCCAGCGCGATGCCGGCCGGCGTGAACCGCCAGAGGCGGTCCGCGTCGCGCACGAGGCTGTCCTCGAGCGAGCGGGATTCGGGTCTGGTGTCGTGTCCATCGATGATCGCGGTGACACATGCAACGAATTCGTCGTCGAAGCCCAGCGGCGGCAGCACCTCACGTGCGATGTCGCAGCCGTGCCGCTCGTGCTCGAAGCGCACGTCGGCCTTGCGCCAGTCCCCCGCGAATCCCTCACTGATGATGCGCGACTCGTCGACGCGGGCCCACCCGGTGTCGTGAAGCAGGATGGCGACGCGCACGACGAGCGCGTCGGCATCGGGATACGCATCGCACAACCGCTCGGCGTAGGCGAACGAGATCGGCAGGTGGATGTCGTTGCCGCGGGCGCGCGACTCGGGCACGATCGCCCGCCACAGCGGGTC
>DASUVU010000038.1:0-2194 GCA_036378815.1 Agromyces sp.
GATGCGGACCCGCGCGTTCTGTTCACTCGGCGACATCCGGCCGAGCACTCGCACGCCGACGGCGAGGAACGCACGTGTCAGCGTGATGGCCGGCCACCACGGCCGCCGGAGGCCGAGCAGTGCCCGGTATCGCGGATCGAGCGAGGCGACGGCGCCCCCGAACAGGATCGGGTAGAGCCGACCCGTGAGCCCCGGAAGACCCGGCCGGCGGATGAACCGTACCGCGGCGACGACCCGCTCATCGCGCTTCATCTCGGGAAGGAATCCGTCGAGATCCGCCTGCAACTGCGACACGGTCGCGGGTGGGTCCTTCAGGCCCATGAGCCGTCCCGCCTGCGCCCATTCGCGCACGTAGGCGTCGGGCCCGCCCGGGATCCGACCACCCCAGATTCGGTGCGCACCGATGAACGCCTCGGTGAACGCGTCGTGCACCCATCGCAGCAGCTCGTCGTCGTTCGCCGCGTAGGGGCGCTCCACTCCGTGCGCATCGACGTAGGTGCCGGTCACGTGTTCGTGCAGGCGGGAGACGAAGGCGGATGCCGCGGTGGCGGCGCGCCGGTCACCGAACGTCGTCACGGCGACCCATCGCACCGTGCCGTCGAGCCGCCGGAGGGGATCCTCGCTGTACCGCGAATGATCGTGCACGCCCGCCATCGCGCCGGGATGCAGCGTCTGCAGCAGCAGCGCGCGGATGCCCGCGACCAGGGTCGGCAGGGCACCGTTGACGGCCCACACCGCGCTTCCGGGCCCGAAGAACCCGGCATCGTCACCCTCGGCGAGCGACCGCGTCCATGCGGGTGGCTCGCGACGCCCGGTGCGGCCGGGCCGCCACCGTGCCGGCTCTCGGGTGAGCACCTGCTGATCGCCCATGATCGACCGTACCTCGCGATGTCGCCGAGCGCGCTCAGGAAGCCTACGGTCGGGGTGACCCGCGTCGCGAGGACACCGCGGCGATCGTGCGCAGCGCCTCGACGACCGTGGCCACCTGGGTGCGGGAGAGGTCGCCGACGAGCTCGGCTTCGGCGCCGACGAGCTCTCGCATCGCCGCCTCGACGCGACGTCGCCCTTCGGGCAGGAGCGTGACCAGTCGGCTCCGGAGGTCGTCGGGGTTGCCCGTGCGGGCGACCATGCCGCGCTCGACGAGCCGATCGACCCGGTAGGTCGCCGTTGCCGACGCCGTGCTCGTCACCGCCGACAGTTGCGACGGGGTCATCGACTCCCCGTTGGGTGCCCGGCGGAGGTTGGAGAGGATGTCGAACTCCCACGCGCGAAGCTCCGCCGACGCGAACGCGCGCTCGCGGACCACCTGCAGGTCTCGGGCCACACGGCGGAGCCGCGACATGACGTCGAGCGGGGTGAGGTCGAGGTCGGGCAGGATCTCCGACCATGCGTCGATGACCGCGTCGACGTCATCATCCGACCAGTCCACGTGTCACCTTCCTCGGGTCGCCCGGCGTTCGAGACCGCCGCCCTCGCATCATTCAAGTATCGACGGATGCCGCGGCATCCGTCGTACACTTCCGCCCATCGGCACTCCACGCGCGAGGAAGGCGATCACCATGCCTGATGTGATCGTGGTCGGCAGCGGGCCGGCCGGGATGATGCTGGCCGGCGAGCTGGCGCTGGCGGGCACCGAGGTGATCGTCCTGGAGCGCCGGACGGCCTCCGAGCTCGTGGGGTCGCGCGCGGGCGGATTCCACTCCCGCACGATCGAGATCCTCGACCAGCGCGGGATCGCGGATCGGTTCCTCGCCGAGGGGCAGACGGTGCAGACGGCGAGGTTCGGCGGGGCCGTTCTCGACATCAGCGACTTCCCGACGCGCCATCCGTATGGGCTCGCCCTGTGGCAGAACCGGATCGAGCCGATCCTCGCCGACTGGATCGAGGGGCTCGGCGTCCGGGTCGAGCGCGACCGGGAGGTGACCGGCTTCGACCAGGACGAGAACGGCGTCGACGTCGCCGTCCGCGACGGCGAGACGATGCGAGCGAAGTACCTCGTCGGCGCCGACGGCGGCCGCAGCGTGATCCGCAAGGCGGCCGGAATCGAGTTCCCCGGCTGGGATGCGACGCGCAGCAACCTCATCGCCGAGGTGGAGGTCGCGCAGGAGCCGCCTTCCGGCATGCGCCAGGACGAGTCCGGCGTGCACGGCCTCCATCCGATGCCCGATGGGCGCACCTACCGGGTCGTCACGAC
>DASUVU010000039.1:0-2705 GCA_036378815.1 Agromyces sp.
CGACTCGCCCGGCGCCGGGGTGATTGCCGGAATCGGGCTCGTCCACGGACGCCAGGTCCTGGTGATCTCCAACGACGCGACCGTCAAGGGCGGCACCTACTATCCGATGACGGTGAAAAAGCATCTTCGGGCGCAGGAAATCGCCTTGGAGAACCGGTTGCCCTGCATCTACCTCGTGGACTCGGGCGGCGCATTCCTGCCCCTTCAGGACGAGGTGTTCCCCGACCGCGACCACTTCGGCCGGATCTTCTTCAACCAGGCGCAGCTGTCCTCGATGCGGATTCCGCAGCTGGCCGCCGTGCTCGGCTCGTGCACGGCCGGCGGGGCGTACGTCCCGGCGATGAGCGACGAGACCGTCATCGTGCGGAACCAGGGCACCATCTTCCTCGGCGGCCCGCCGCTGGTGAAGGCCGCGATCGGCGAGGTCGTGACGCCCGAGGAGCTCGGCGGCGGCGACCTGCACTCGCGCGTCTCGGGTGTGACCGACCATCTGGCCGACGACGACGAGCACGCGCTCGAGCTGGTGCGCGACATGGTCGCCACCCTTCCCGAGCAGGCGCCGCGCGCGTGGGCGGTCCGGGCGTCGCGCGCTCCGGCCGTCGACCCGACGGGACTCACGGCCGCGGTGCCCGTCGACGTGCAGCAGCCCTACGACGTGCGCGAGGTCATCGCGCGGCTCGTCGACGGCAGTGAGTTCAGCGAGTTCAAGCCCGAGTACGGCGACACGCTGGTCACGGGTTTCGCCCACATCGACGGCCACCCCGTCGGCATCGTCGCGAACAACGGCGTGCTGTTCAGCGAGTCGGCGATGAAGGGCGCGCACTTCATCGAGCTGTGCGACCAGCGCGGCATCCCGCTGGTGTTCCTGCAGAACATCTCGGGCTTCATGGTCGGTCGCGACGCCGAGGCGGGTGGCATCGCCAAGCACGGAGCCAAGATGGTGACCGCGGTGGCCACGACGCGCGTGCCGAAGTTCACGGTCATCATCGGCGGCTCGTTCGGCGCCGGCAACTACTCGATGTGCGGCCGCGCGTACTCGCCCCGGTTCCTCTGGATGTGGCCGAACGCACGCATCTCGGTGATGGGCGGCGAGCAGGCGGCATCCGTGCTCTCGACCGTGAAGCAGGATCAGCTCGCGGTGCGCGGCGAGGAGTGGACGACCGAGCAGGCCGAGGAGTTCAAGGCGCCGATCCGGGCGCAGTACGAGGACCAGGGCAGCCCGTACCACTCGACCGCGCGACTCTGGGACGACGGCATCATCGACCCCGCAGACACCCGTACCGTGCTCGCCCTCGCGCTGGAGCTCGCCAGCCGCACGCCGCTGCCCGAGCCGGCGTTCGGGCTCTTCCGCATGTAGCGCGGCTGGGGCCCGGCTCGGGTGCCGATCGCATTGTGAAACCGGTCGTGAAGAAGCGAGGGCTTCTGCAATCTCGAGGGCGCGCGCGGTGGGATCGGGCCTCTGAATCGCCGATCTCCTCGCTTCCCGCACTGCGATCGCTCCTCCCCAGCGGCGCCGACGGCCGAGCTGTCCACGGATGTCGCAGCAACAGCTGTCGGGTACCGGGGTCTCGATCATCGTCAAGGTGTGAACAGGGCAACTGCGACCGAACCCGAGCCGGCGGTCGAACCCGAGCCGGCGGTCGACCCCGTGCCGGAGGTCGACCCCGTGCCGGAGGTCGACCCGTTGCGCGGTACGCCCACGCGGAGGGCGGGGTGGTTCGCACGCGGAACCTGGTTCGGGCCGGCTACAGCCGTCACCGCATCGACCGCGCGCTCACCAGCGGAAGCCTGGTCCGGGTACGCAAGGGGTGGGTGGCGACGCCGGGCGCTGACGTGTGTCTCGTCGCGGCCGCACGTGCCGGCGTCGTCCTGTCGTGTATCACCCAGGCGCGGCGTCTCGGGCTCTGGGTGCTCGACGAAGACCGCCCGCACGTGGCCGCACCCGCGCATTCCGGCGGCGTGACATCGAGAGGTGCGACCGTGCACTGGGCGAAGCCCGTCGTGCCGCGGCATCCTGACGCCCTCATCGACCCGATCGAGAACGTGCTCGCGCTCGTCGCGCTCTGCCAGCCCTTCGAGCCGGCGCTCGCGGTGTGGGAGTCCGCGCTGCGAAAGCAGCTCGTCGACCGGCACGCACCCGAACGGATGGCGCTGCCGACGGCCGCGCGAAAGGTGCTCGTGTCGGCATTCCCGTTCTCGGACTCCGGCCTCGAGTCATTCATCGTGCCGCGATTGAAGTGGATGAGAGTTCCGATCGTGCCGCAGGTCTGGATCGCCCGCGGTTTCGAGGAGATCGGGATTCGCGAGGGCGGTCGAACGCCGAACGGTCCTCGAAATCGCTGATCTCCTCGAAATCGGCGCTCAGTAGCGAGTGCGCGGCGCGGTTGGACACTCGAGGGGCGCGAGTCGGCACCTCGCGCGGCGCGGGTGTCGCGAACCTCGTTCAGGCTGCGGATGCCGCGGCCGCGCGGGTGACCTCGCGAACCGCTTCGTCGACGCCGCCCTTCCACGGTGCGCCGTGACCGGGGAGCACCCAGCTGACGCCGAGCCCTTCGAGCCTGCGGAGGGAGGCGAGCGCCGCGGCGGGATCGTCGGTGAACGGGGCGGGCTGCGGCCCGGGGGCGCCCGTGAGCACGTGACGGGTGGTGAGGGCGTCGCCGACGAACACGGCGTCGACCGCCGGCACGTGCACGGCGACGCTGCCG
>DASUVU010000040.1:0-2440 GCA_036378815.1 Agromyces sp.
GGCGACGATACCGACGCACTTCACGAGGTGCGGAAGGCCGGACGTCGCCTCCGATATGCGGCGGAGGCGGTGACGACCGAGCCGGTCGAGCTCTTCGGCAAGCGCGTGAGGGCGCTCGCCGAAGTCGGGGATGACCTGCACGACGTGCTCGGCGATCACCGCGACGAGGTGCTGTTCGCCGAACACGTTCGCCGTGCCGCTGCACATGCGGCGCACGAGGGCGATGCCGCCCTCGTGTTCGAGCGTCTCGCGACAGCAGCCGACGCGCGCGCGGCGGCGCACCTGCGCCAGCTGCCCGACGTGGTCGAGAAGCTTCGCTCGCTCGCCGGCGGCTAGGCGCGTCATTCGTCACCGGGGCGGAGCTCGTCGTCGACGGCGGGTACATGGCCCGCCGAACCGTGCGGGACGACGCCTCGATCACGACCCGTCGAGGCGTCGCTCCACGATGACTCGATCTGCCTTCGGCCGAGCGACCTCGACGAAGCCCGCGTTCAAGAACATGCTGAACGTGCCGTGGAACAGGTCGGCCGCGGGCGCACCCGGACGGGTGGCCACGTCGACCGCGTAGCCCTCGATGATACGAGCGCCGTGCTCGTGGGCGTAGGACACGGCAGCCTCGGCGAGGGCGCGGGCAACGCCCTTGCGACGGTGCTCGCGCGGAATGACGAAGCACGTGACCGCCCAGATGCTGGGGTCGTCGAAGTCGGGATGCTGCGTGCCGCCGGCGATGATGCGGCTGCGGGGGATTCGGACGAGATTCGGTCGCGGCTCGACGGCGCACCATCCGACTGGGGTGTCGCCGTCGTAGGCGAGCAGGCCAGGCCCCGAATCGGATGCCGCGAGCTGCGCCTCGAGGCGATCGTGAAGCGCCTCGTCGCCGACGCTTCGCCAGTTGCTGCCCGGGATCTTGTACCACTGGCACCAGCAGTGCGCCGGGTCGCCCTTCGTGCCGAACACGGCTTCTACATCGGCGAACGGCGCGTCGCGCGCGGGCACGATGCGGAGCGTGTTCGTTCGGACGTCGTCGTCTTGCCCGGTGTGCATGTGGCAACGCTAACGCGAGGCGGCGACATCCGTCGCGGGAGGTTCGAGCCGCAGGGCGCGCAACTCGGTGGCCAGACGCTGCAGGTGGTCGGGGTCGGCCGTGAACTCGCTGCCGAGCACCGACGAGCCGAGCAGCGCGGCAGCTCGAGGATGCCGTCGCTGGTAGTCGATGAGCAGCTCGAGGCGCTCGGTGGGCGCTAACGCGTGCACTCGCGGCGTGTAGGCGTGCGTCTTCCAGGAGACCGTGATCGGGCCGCCCGCGACGGCGTTCGCATACCAGTGTGTTCGGCGGCCGGTGCTCGCGATCACCCAGATGGTCGGGAGAACGCCCGACCCCTCCGCGCGGCGCGCCACCTCGAGGACGCTGCGGCGAACGCGGCCCGTCTTGCGGCCGGTGGTGGTGAGCAACAGGAAGTGGCCGCCGAGCAGCCAGCCGAGGCGAGCGCGGTACAACGCGATCGGCACGCGGTTGAGGGCTTTGACGAAGCGAGGCGGCTCCTCGTTGACCATGGGGCCACCATATTGGCTCGGACCGGCGCAAGCTGCGGCGCAGGGCGGCGGCCCTAAATTCGTGAAGATAGGTAACGATGTAGTAGCATCAGCATATGACCGCCGAGATCACGGTACTCGATCGGCTCCTCGAGATCAGCGAGCTCTTCCAGAAGGACATGGCGCGCGCGTTCGACGGCACCGGGCTCACGCCCGCGCGCGTTCACCTGCTCTGGGCGCTGCAGCACAGCGGTCCCGCCACCCAGCATCACCTCGCGACCATGCTCGAGGTGAGTCCCCGCAACATCACCGGGCTCGTCGACGCACTGGAGGCCGGCGGGTACGTCACGCGGTCGCCGCACCCCACCGATCGGCGGGCCACGATCGTGTCGCTCGCGGCATCCGCTCAGCGCATGATGCGGCGGATGCAGCGCGAACACGCCGAGCTCTCGGCGGACCTCCTCGGTGCGGTCGAACCGGCCGACCGGCCGGCGTTCGAGCGCGGGGTCGATGCCGCGGTCGCCCGACTACGAGAGCTCATCGCCGCCGACGCGGCACGCCGCGCCGACCGTGAGGGCGTGAGCGCGTGAGCACATCGGTCGACACCCGTCGCGAGGCATCCGTCTGGCGTCGCGTCGGCGGGTTCCTGAAGCGTGCGCTGCGGCTCGAGCTCAGCATCTACGCGAGCATCGGGCGTTTCGTCGCGCGCCGCCCGGCGATTCCACGCGGCGCCAGGGGCTTCAGCTACCACAAGCCGGTACTGACGGTCCTGATCATCTTCATCGTGCTGTCGGCGGTCGAGATCCCGATCGTCGACCTCATCGTGCACCGGTGGCCGGCCGTGCGCATCCCGTTCCTGATCCTCGGCATCTGGGGCGTGACCTGGATGTTCGGCTTGCTCTGCGCG
>DASUVU010000041.1:0-14514 GCA_036378815.1 Agromyces sp.
CGGAGATGCTGAGCGCCACCGGCTCGGCCAGCTGCGACCACACGGGCATCGTCGCCGCGACCCATGCACGACGGGTGAGCAGCTCGGGAGTCTCCGGGAGTGCCGAGAAGTCGACGGCCTCGTCGAGCCAGAGGGACGCCACCTGCATCGCCTGGTCGAGCCTGGCGCGCTGCTCGGCACTGATCTGCTGCTGGCCGGATGCTGCCCGCTCCTCGCCCTGGCGGAGTGCGAGGCTCCAGTCGATGCCCTCGCCGCCGCGGTTCATCGCCTGCTGCAGCTGGGAGAAGATCGCGGCCAGGCTGGCCGGATCGTTCGGCAGTCCCGCGGCCCCGGCGAGCTTCGACGGATCGATTCCCCCCGACCCCGAGAGCAGATCGCGGAGCATGTCGCGGAACTCGTCTTCGGGGTTCCGGTCGTAGGGCTCGTCGTCGTGATCGGCCACGTGAGCCACCTCCAGTCGCGTCACTTCAACCGTAGCCCCGCGCCCGGGGCGGCAGTCTGGGAAATGGCCTAGGCTGGGACATCCGGGTGTCCGCCCTTCGCGAACAACGCCTGCTCAGGCGTTCGCACACGGCGACTCCGGTCGCCCGGAAGGAATACGCACGGATGGCACTCTTCGCCGACGACTCGTCGCCGAGCCCATATCGTCGATCCCGACGTGAGCGCATCGGGTGGGGTGCGATCACGATCGCCGTCGTCATCGCGGTGATCTTCATGCTGATGCCCACGCCGTACGTGATCGAGGAACCCGGACCCGTGTACGACACCCTCGGCGTCGCCGACCACGACGGCGAGGAGATCCCGCTGATCGCGATCCCCGACGAGGAGACGTTCCCCACCGAGGGTGAGCTCAACCTCCTGACCGTGTCGGTGCGCGGCCGGCCGGGCGCGACGCCGGGGTGGCTCGACGTGATCGGTGCCTGGTTCGATCGCACGCGCTCGGTGGTACCGGCCGAGGCGGTCTTCCCGCCGGGCGTGAGCGACGCCGACCGCGACGCGCAGAACGAGGCGGCCATGGTCGACTCGCAGCAGGACGCCACCGCGGCGGCGCTCGTCGAGCTCGGCTACGACTTCCCCCGCGAGGTGACGGTCGCCGGCGTCGTCGACGACTCGCCGGCGGCCGGCCAGCTCGTCGAGGGCGACGTCATCACCGCGGTGAACGGCACTGCGGTGCACTCGGTCGATGAACTTCGAACGGCCGTGCGCGAGAACGGCACGGAGACGCCGGCCGAGCTCACCGTGATGCGCGACGGAGTGGAGCAGACCGTGCAGGTGACACCGGTCGAGAACGGCGGCAGTGTCGTGCTCGGCGTCGGCGTCCGGATGCAGTACGAGTTCCCGATCGACGTCGAGCTGCAGCTCGACAACGTCGGCGGACCGAGCGCCGGCATGATGTTCGCGCTCGGCATCGTCGACAAGCTGACGCCCGGCGCGATGACCGGGGGCGACGTCGTCGCGGGCACCGGCACCATCGACTCGGCCGGTCGGGTCGGGCCGATCGGCGGCATCCGGCAGAAGTTGTGGGGAGCCGAGGGCGTCGGGGCGGACTGGTTCCTCGCTCCCGCGTCGAACTGCGACGAGGTGACCGGACATGTCCCCGACGGCATGCGTGTCTTCGCGGTCGAAACGCTCGACCAGGCGCGCGAGATCGTCGAAGCCGTCGGCGAGGGCGCCGACACCGACCGGTTCGCCGGCTGCGCGGCATCCTGAAAGCTCGTTCCAAGGATCGCGACCGTAGGATGGAGTTTCGATCACACAGCGACCGAACAAGAGGCCGAGAGTGTCAGCACAGACCCAGGAACCGAGGATGCGGCGCCGCCGTGCGCCGATTGCGATCACGATCGGGGTGGTCGCCCTGCTCATCATCGCGTTCTTCGTGTTCGTCGGCCTCTACGCCGACGTGCTCTGGTACAACCAGCTCGGGTTCCTGAATGTGCTCACGACCGAGTGGATCGCTCGTCTCGCGCTGTTCTTCATCGGCTTCATCGCGATGGCCGTTCCGGTCTGGGCGTCGATCCAGATCGCGTACCGCACCCGGCCGGTGTACGCGAAGCTCAACTCTCAGCTCGACCGCTACCAGGAGGTCTTCGAACCCCTGCGGCGACTGGCCATGTACGGCATCCCGGCAGTGCTGGGCATCTTCGCGGGCGTCTCGGTCTCGAGCCGGTGGGAGCTCACCCTCACCTGGCTGAATCGCACGCCGTTCGGCACCACCGATCCGCAGTTCGGGTTCGACATCGGCTTCTTCGTGTTCGAACTGCCGTTCTACCGGTCGATCGTGGGCTTCGCGTCGGCCGTCGTGCTGCTCTCGCTCCTGCTGGTGATCGCCACCAACTACCTCTACGGCTCGATTCGGGTGAGCGGTCGCGAGGTCGTCATCTCGAAGTCGGCGCGGGTGCAGATCGCGGTCACCGCAGGCATCTACCTGCTGCTGCAGGCCGTGAGCATCTGGTTCGACCAGTACGCCACGGTGACCGAGCAGGGCTCGATCATCACCGGTGCGGCATACACCGACGTCAACGCCATCATCCCCGGTCGAGGCATCCTCGCTGCGATCGCCGCCGTGGTCGCCATCCTCTTCTTCGTCACGGCCATCATCGGGCGCTGGCGCCTGCCGTTGGTCGGCACGGCGCTCCTCATCGTGTCGAGCCTGCTCATCGGCTCGCTCTACCCGTGGGTGATCCAGCGGTTCCAGGTCGACCCCGACGCACGGTCGCTCGAAGCGCCCTACATCGAACGCGCGATCGACCTGACTCGTGACGCGTACGGCGTCGCCGACATCGAGTCGATCCCGTTCTCGGCCGTGACCGATGCGGAGCCGGGCGCATTGCGTTCGGATGCGGCGACGACGGCCAACATCCGACTGATGGACCCGCTCGTCATCAGCCCCGCATACCAGCAGCTCCAGCAGTTCCGCCAGTACTACCAGTTCCCCGACCAGCTCGACGTCGATCGCTACAGCATCGACGGCACGACCCAGGACACCATCGTCGCCGTGCGCGACCTCGCGCTCTCGGGTCTCGGCGACGCCGAGACGTGGTTCAACTCCCACATCGTCTACACGCACGGGTACGGACTCGTCGCTGCGGCCGGCAACCAGCGGTCGGTCGACGGCCAGCCCGTCTTCCTGCAGTCGGGGATCCCGTCGACCGGCGCACTCGGCGACTTCGAACCTCGCGTGTACTTCGGCGAGAGCTCGCCCGATTACTCGATCGTCGGCGCCCCGGAGGGATCGGATCCCGTCGAGCTCGATTACCCGGCGGGCGGCGACAGCGAACGGCAGACCCAGACGACCTTCGAGGGTGACGGCGGACCGACGCTCGACAACATCTTCACGAAGCTCGTCTACGCGCTGAAGTTCCAGTCGGAGCAGATCTTCCTCTCGGAGGCGGTCAACGACGAATCGCAGATCCTCTACGACCGCGACCCGATCGAGCGGGTGAGGAAGGTCGCGCCGTACCTCACGCTGGACTCCGACACGTATCCGACGGTCGTCGACGGGCGCATCGTGTGGGTGGTCGACGGCTACACGCTCACCGACCAGTACCCGTACTCGAACAAGGTGAGCATGAGCGAGGCCATCGCCGACAGCGAGGGGCTGCCGCAGGCACTCCCGTTCGACGAGGTCAACTACATCCGCAACTCGGTGAAGGCAACGGTCGACGCATACGACGGTTCGGTCACCCTCTACGCCTGGGACGACGAGGATCCGATCCTCCAGACCTGGCAGAAGGTCTTCCCCAACTCGCTCAGGCCGATGAGCGACATGTCGGGTGAGCTCATGAGCCACGTGCGTTACCCGTCCGACCTGTTCAAGATGCAGCGCGCCGTGCTCGGTCGCTACCACGTGACCGACCCGACGTCGTTCTACTCGCGCGAAGACGCCTGGACGACGCCGAACGACCCGACGGCGGGCGCCAACTCGACGCTCCTGCAGCCGCCGTACTACCTGACGATGCAGATGCCGGGTCAGGATTCCCCGTCGTACTCGCTGTACTCGACGTTCATCCCCGAGGCGCGCGGCGACCAGAGCCGCAACGTCCTTCGTGGATATCTCGCGGTGGACGCCGACGCCGGTGCGACCGACGGCGAGCGCGCCGAGGGCTATGGCAAGTTGCGCCTGCTCACCCTGCCCGAAGACGACAACGTGCCGGGTCCCGGCCAGGTCCAGGCGCAGTTCAACGGTGACCCGACCGTCTCGCAATCGCTCAACCTGCTGAAGCAGGGTCAGTCCGAGGTCATCAACGGCAACCTGCTCACCGTTCCGGTCGGCGGCGGCCTGCTCTACGTGCAGCCGGTGTACGTGAAGTCGACGGGCAACACGAGCTATCCGCTGCTGCAGAAGGTGCTCGTCGCGTTCGGCGACCAGATCGCGTTCCAGGACACGCTGGATGCCGCGCTCGACGTGCTGTTCGGCGGCGACTCGGGTGCAGCGGCCGGAGACGTCGAAGTCGAGCCGAACCCCGAGCCCTCTCAGCCTCCGGCGGAGGGCGGCGAGCCCACCACGCCGACGGTCCCGACCGACGAGGTGCAGGCCCTGTTGAACCAGGCGTCGCAGGCCGTGAAGAACAAGCAGGCTGCGCTCGCCGCGGGCGACTGGGCCGCGTACGGCGCGGCCGACGCGCAGCTCGCCGAGATCATCGCGCAGCTCCTCACGATCACCCAGGCCACGACCCCGGCCAGCGGCCAGTGACGGTGAGCGTCGACCTCCGCGGCGGCGAGTGGCTCGACGCGAATCGGGCGAACTGGGACGAGCGCGTCCCGCTGCACGTGGCATCCGACTTCTACGACCAGGAGCCGCTTCGGCAGGGCGACGGCGTGCTCGACCCGATCGCGCGGGCCGGCGTCGAGCGACTGTTCCCCGACGGCCTCGACGGTGTCCGGGTGTTGCACCTGCAGTGCCACTTCGGCTCCGACACGCTGTCGCTCGCGAACCGCGGCGCGACGGTCGTGGGCCTCGACTTCTCGCGCCCGGCCGTCGACGAGGCCATCCGGATGGCGTCCGAGCTCGGCCTCGACGCCCGCGCACGGTTCGTCGAGGCGAATCTCTACGAGGCCCGCGAGGCACTGCCCGAGCCCGCGTCGTTCGACCTCGTGTTCACGACGTGGGGCACCATCGGCTGGCTTCCCGATGTCGCGGAGTGGGCACGCATCATCGCGTGGTTCGTGAAGCCCGGTGGACACCTGTACTTCGCCGACGGGCATCCGGCGGCGTTCGTCTTCGACGGAGCCGAAGGGGCCCGAGGACTACCCTCGTTCCAGTACGCGTACCGCAGCGACGAGCCCGACATCGTCGATGACCCCTCCGACTACGCCGACCCCGGTGCCGCGCTCGCGAATTCGAAGACCTGGGAGTGGATGCATCCGCTCGACGAGGTCATGGCCGCCTTGCGGGACTCCGGGCTCACGATCGACGAGTTCGCCGAGCACTTCCAGGTGCCCTGGCGGATCTTTCCGATCACCGTGCCGCAGGGTGATGGCATGTACGGCTGGCCCGACGAGCAGTGGCTGCCGCTGTCGTACGAGCTGGTCGCCTCTGCGCCCCGCACGTAGCGAGGAGCCGATCGTCTCGATTGGACGGCGGATGCCGCCACTGATAGTGTTAACTCTCGTGCCGCGGGGTGGAGCAGTTCGGTAGCTCGCTGGGCTCATAACCCAGAGGTCGTAGGTTCAAATCCTGCCCCCGCAACCAATGAGGCCGGTATCGGAGAACATCCGATACCGGCCTTCTACGTGTCCGGCCGGCTTCGCCCCATGGCTCGCGCCCGACCGTCACGAGCTCGTGAGGATCACGAGGCGCTCCGTCGCCCGCGTCATCGCGACGTACCGATCGACGGCGCCCTCGATGCCCGTGCCGAACGACTCGGGATCGATGAGCACCACGAGATCGAACTCGAGGCCCTTCGCCAGCTCAGGCGTCAGCGATCGGACGCGGGATGCCTCGGGTAGCACCCCGGGTGCGACGTCGCCGATGCCGACGACGCACACGGTGCCCTCGGCGTGATCGGCGAGCCACTGCTCGACGATCGCACCGAGGTCCGACACTGCCCCGTGCTCGACGGGAATGCCGGAGCTGCGCACCGACGTCGGCACGTTGGCGTCGGGGAGCACGGCCCGAATCACGGGCTCCGCCTCTTCCATGACCTCCTCGGGCGTGCGGTAGTTGATGCTCAGGGAGGCGAGGTCGACGCGGTCCAGACCGATCCGCTCGAGCCGTTCCCGCCACGACTCCGCGAACCCGTGCCGCGCCTGGGCGCGGTCGCCCACGATCGTGAGGCTGCGCGACGGGCAGCGAAGCAGGAGCATCTGCCACTCGGCATCCGTCAGCTCCTGGGCTTCGTCGACGACGATGTGCGCGAACGGGCCGGCGAGTTCGTCGGGGTCGTTGCGGCGAAGGCCGGCCTCGTCGACCAGGGCGTTCTGCAGGTCCTGCCCGCGCAGCATCGACATCAGCATGAGATCGCTGTCATCGGCGGCAACCAGGTCGTCGATGACGCTCGCGAATCGCTCGCGCTCGGCGATGAGCTCGGCGTCGTGTCGCCGCTGTCGTCGCGACGCCTCGGGATCGCCGATGCGCTGTCGCGCCGTATCGAGGAGCGGAAGGTCGGACACCGTCCACGCAGAGGCGCCGCCATCACGTCGAAGCGCGGCCAGTTGCTCGGCGGTGAGCCACGGCGCGCTCAGTCGCAGGTACGCGGGGACCGACCACAGGTCGGCAACCACCTTCGCCGCGTCGAGCACGGGCCACGCCCGGTTGAATCTCGCGCGCAGACCACGGTGCCGCTGCAGCGACCTACGGAACTCCTCGTCGGAGACATCCGTGTCATCGCGCTTGTCGGTGAGGATCGTCGTGAGCGACTCCCAGACCTCGTCGCGTGCCGCATTGTGCGGTGTACCGGGTTCGGGCGCCTCGAACGCCTCGGCCCAGTCGTCGGCGTCGAGCGTGACATCCATCCACTCCGTCTCGACGATGAGCTCATCGGTGGGCGGCTGCTCGTAGAATGCGACGGCCCGCTCGACCGCCGTGACCATGTCGGAGGACGACTTGAGGCCCGCAACGACCGGGTCGGGCTCGATCACCGCTGCTGCTCCCTCGGGCACGAGGTCGCGAAGCGTGCAGGTCTGCACGCCCTCCTCGCCGAGACCGGGCAGCACATCGGCGACGTAGTCGAGGTACGGACGGCTCGGGCCGACGAACAGCACCCCGCCGCGCCGATGGCCCAGGCGCGGGTCGGAGTACAGCAGGTATGCGGTCCGGTGCAGGGCGACCACGGTCTTGCCGGTGCCCGGGCCGCCGTCGACGACGAGCGCACCCCGCGACCCCGCACGGATGATGGCGTCCTGATCGGCCTGGATGGTGGCCAGCACGTCGCGCATCCGATTCGAGCGGGTGCCGCCGAGGCTGGCGATGAAGGTCGACTCGTCGTCGAGCGCGGCCTGCCCATCGAGCCCATCGGGCGCGAACACCTCGTCCCAGTAGTCGGTGATCCGACTTCGCGTCCAGCGGTATCGTCGCCGGCTCGCCAAGCCCATCGGGTTGGCACGGGTGGCTGCGAAGAACGGCTCGGCGGCGGGGGAGCGCCAATCGACGAGGAGGCGGCGACCCTCGCTGTCGGCGAGGCCGAGTCGTCCGACGTAGACCGGCTCGGAGCCGTCGACACCGACCATGCGCCCGAGGCACAGGTCGAGGCCGAAGCGACGCAGCGTGCGCAGTCGAGAGCTCAGCCTCCGCACCTCGAGGTCTCGCTCCACCGCCTCCTGGCCCAGACGCGCGGGCGCGCGGCGCGCAGTATCCAGTCGATCGGATGTATCGGCCATCGCCAGTTCGAGGCTCCGCGCGATCGCGGCGAAGTGGGCTTCGTCGATGTCGATCAGGGCCGGATCGGATTTCTCGGCAAGACGGTCGGGAAGGTTGAAAACGCTGAGAGTGGTACTCAGGACTCCTCCTCATGCGGGATGGTTCTCGTTCGGTCGACCATTGTGCGCCCCACCCCGGGCCTTGCGGCAAGCCCCTGCCCCGCCGGTATCCTGAAAGTGGGGAGCAGTTCCGGTTTTCTCGGTCGCGTCGGACTGAGCACCGACATACGACGCGTTCGCGGTGGTCCTCGACGACCTCGTCGGGGCCTTAGGATTCCGAGCGTGTCACTCCCTCCTTCGAAGCTCGCGATCGGCGTGCTCGTGCTCGTTCTCGCCGTCGGCGGCGTCGGTCTCCAGGTGTCGATGGCGGGCGCCGCCGAAGAGCGAGATGCGGCTGAGCAGGCGGCCCAAGTCGACCGCCGAATGGCCGCCGCACGATGGGATGCCGCGGTCGTGTCCGCCCGGGAAGCGGCCGCCCGTGTCGTAGAACCCGCCCGAAGCGCAGCTGCCGACCTCGGAGACCTGGCGCCCGCGGTCGACGTGGCACGCCTCGGTCGCGCTCTGCGGGCGCTCGACCGCGCGTTGGCCACGAAGGACATCGGCGCGATCGCAGCCCGTCGAGACGACGTGAACGCCGAACTCGCGCGCCTCGCCGAGGCCGCTGCGATGAGTGCGGACGGTGCCTTGGCCGCGAATCCCTCCGCCTCCGAATCCACACGTGCCGCAGTATCGGCCGCCCTCGCCTCCCTGCGATCGCGCGACGACGGCGAACCGATCGCGCGAGCGTCCCTCACGGGGCTTCGGACCGCGATCGATGAGCTGATCGCGTCGCATGCGGCGAACGTCGCGGCAGCGGCGGCCGCGGCAGCCGCTGCCGAGGCGGCGAACGCAGGTGAGATGTCGGGGGAGGATTCGGGAGCGACCTCGGGTTCCAGCTTCACGCCGGGTCTGAACACGCTTCCACGACGGCCGATCGGGTCGCCGACTCCGCCTGCGGTGACGTTGCTTGGCGACTATCGGCCAGGTTGCGAGACCCAGTGGGAGTGGGATTGGTGGTACGAGGATTCGCCTGGCCACGTGACCGTGAATCCGAGCTACGCCTATGACATCGCGTTCATGCCCGGTTCGGAGGGCTACTACCTCAGCGGCGTCAGGTCAGTGCGATGCGCTTCGCCGATCAGCCCGCCTGCGCCCTACTGATCACGCCGCCCGGACAGAAGATCCCGACCTCGTCAGAGGCCGGGATCTTCCGTCAGTGCGAGAGCCGGGACTAGCCGTTCTTGCCCTTGGCCTTGCCGGTGTTGGTGACCGTGAGGTCGTACCCCGCGTCGAGGTACGTGAGGTCACCGGTCGGCAGGTTCGACACGAGTGTGACGAAGTCGCGGTTCTGCCCGTTCGCGCACTTCGTGTCGAAGCCGCTCTGGGAGATCGCATCGCCCTCGAGCCGGTACACGTAGTTGCCGGCGCCGTCGGTGATCTCGAACGACGAGTCGACGCCCGGCGTGAGGTCGCAGCTCGCGACGACCTGCAGCGTCCAGTTGTTGTCCTGGAGGCCGCTCGTCTCGAACCACTCGCCCTCGTCGGAGCTGACGGTCGCCTCAGCTCCGTTCACGAGCACGTCGTCGACGAACCAGCCGGTGTCGAGGTATGCCGCGTCCGTCGAGTAACGGAACTGCACGTCGGTCGTGCCCGCGGGCAGCTGCGCCGTGTAGTGCACGTACTCGGGCTCGTCCACGAAGTACTCGCCGCCCGACGTGCCCGTGAGGCCGTTGCCGGTCGGGTTGTTGCCGTGCGGGTCGTCGTCGCTCGTGACCACGGTGCCCGAGTCGTCGACGAGCGGCACGGTGACCCACTCGCCGTTCACGAGCGCCTCGACGAAGCCGTAGTCCCAGCCCTCCTCGATGAAGTGCCAGGTCCAGAAGTCGAGCGACGTCGCCTCACCGGTGACATCCACGTCGAGGATGTTGTCGGACTGGCTCTCGTAGCCCGCGTACCAGTGCGTGTCACCCGAGTGCGGGGCCACCTGCGTGGTGTCCTCGCCGTCGAGCGCGATGTTCACGCTCGGGCCCGGGTTGCGGAAGCGCTCTACCTGCAGGCCGTACGGCACGGCCACCGGGCTCTGCGCGTTCTCGCGCTTCAGCCACTTCGACTCGGGCTGGGCGCCCTGGCTCGATCCGCGACCCTCCCAGAACTGGTCGTCGGCGATGTCGATCGTCCAGTCGGTGAACGCCGGGTCTCCGAAGTCGACGGCCTTGATGTCGAAGCGGTCGGATGCCTCGTCGTCGAGGTAGACCGCGACTCCCCAGTCCTGGAACAGCTCTTCGGCGGTACGAAGGTCGGCGCCGGTCTGCGCATTGAACTCGTCGATCGCGGCCTGGACGCCGTCCATGCCGTCAGCCTGGTTCTCGAAGATGAGCTTGATCAGCAGGTCACCACCGGCACCGTCGTACTCGAGGTCTGGAGTGAAGGTGCCGTCCCCGTTGCCGCCTGCCTGTTCCCAGACGTACTGGAAGAAGGTGTACGCGGCGCCGTAGTTCTGGAGTCCGCCGGCCCATCGCGTCAGCGAGGTGTCGGCGTAGAACGCCTGGTGGTACGTGAGGTGCGAGCCGCCCACGTCGTATCCGTTCAGGAACACCGCGAAGTCGGCGAGACCCTCGTCGACCCACGACAGCTCGCCCGGGTCGCTGTAGTTGTGCAGCAGGTGCTCGAGCTCGTGCGCGATGACGCCCTCGTACAGCGTCGGCTGGTCGTTCGCGGGATCGTCGTCGTTCCACTCCGAGTCGGCCGGCCCGACGCGATTCGCCCAGTCGAAGGCGTCGATGACGATGGCGTTCATGCCCGAGGAGTCGATGAACTCCGGCGCGAAGTAGCCGGCCGTGTAGGTCGTCTCGGCGCAGTCGTAGTAGTTCGCGTCCTGAACGTTGTAGACGACCATGACGAGCGAGTCGCTCGCCGGCTCCGAGGGATCGGCCGCGTCCATGAGGCCGAAGTGCTCCTCGTCGACCGCGACGATCTGGTTCGCGAGCTGGTCGCCCATGTAGTCGATCTGCGCCTGCGTCAGCACGTAGTCGTCGACCGAGGCATCCGCACAGGGGACGAACTCGTCGTCGGGGTTGTGGTCGAACGCCGGGTCGAGGCTCGCGACGCCCGTCGGCGCCGTGCCGTCGAGCGGCGTCCCCGCGGGCACGTAGATGTAGACCGGCGTTCCATCGGGGGTGACACCCGCGTAGGCGCGCGTGAAGTCCTGGTCGTACGTGCCTCCGGCCTCGCTGTCGTTGATCGGCAGCGTGATCGTGGGCTCGCCCGGCAGGTTCTCGTGATCGTCGGCCGATGCCGGCGCGGCGACGGCCGCGACGAGTGTCGCGGCCGCGACGGCGCCGATCATGGCGCCGATGGTGCTGCGTGCTTTGAGCACAGGGGTGGTTCCCTTCTTCCGTGGTCCCCGCCCCCGCTACGTTGCGTTCGTCGGCGTAGGGACCGACCGAGCGCCGGCAAGGTACGCCCGCGCATGAGTGCGGTCAGTACACCACGCGCGGGCCGCCGAGGATAGATCTTGCGTTCTGCCGGTCGATCGGGTTGACTACGCGCCCCGTAGGCTGAACGCATGCAGTCGGATGCCACGGGGTTCGCCATCGCCGTCGCGCAATTCGCGCCCGGCGCCGACCGCGACGCGAACCTCGCCGAGATCACTCGGCTCGCCGAGCTCGCCGCCGGCCGCGGCGCTCGAATCGTGGTGTTCCCCGAGTACTCGAGCTACTTCACCCCCCAACCCGACGAGACCTGGCTGACTGCAGCCGAGCCGGTCGACGGTGGTGCGTTCCCGCACGCGCTCGCCGCCCTCGCCGACCGGCTCGACGTCCACGTCGTCGCCGGCATGATCGAACGCCTCGACGATGAGGAGCGTCGCGTGGCCAACACGGTCGTCGCGCTCGCACCCGGTCGCGGCGTCGTCGCGCGGTACCGCAAGCTGCACCTCTACGACGCGTTCGGGCAGCGCGAGTCCGAGTGGGTGGCGCCGGGAGAGCTCGGCGATCCCGAGACCTTCGAGGCCGGCGGCATCCGTTTCGGCCTGCAGACCTGCTACGACGTGCGGTTCCCCGAGGTCACGAGGCGCATCGTCGACGCCGGGGCGGACGTCGTGTGCATGCCCGCCGAGTGGGTGCGCGGCCCGCTGAAGGAGGCGCACTGGCGGGTGCTCACCACGGCGCGTGCACTCGAGAACACCGTGTACGTGGCTGCCGCAGACCACGCGCCGCCGGTCGGCGCCGGCAACAGCATGATCGTGGATCCGATGGGTGTCGAGGTCGCCACGATCGGAGAGTCCACGGATGTCGCGGTCACGTGGATCTCGCTCGAGCGCATCGAGGCCGTGCGGCGACTGAACCCGGCGCTGGCACTTCGCCGATTCCGCGTCATCCCCGGCTGATCTCGGCGAGCCGACGCGAGGCTTCCTCGAGCACCTCGAGGCGCTTGCAGAACGCGAATCGCACGAGACTGCGGTACGCCGACTGCCGGTCGGGGTGCACGAACGCGGAGACCGGTACGCCCACGATGCCCGCGAGGTCGGGCAGCTCGCGACAGAACGCCGCGCCGTCGTCGGCGCCGAGGGGTGCCGCGTCCGCGACGATGAAGTAGCCCGACTGGGGCAGCGACACCGTGAAGCCTGCCGCCTCGAGGCCGGAGGCGAGCACGTCGCGCCTGCGGCGAAGGGCGGCCGCGGCATCCGTGAACACCGCGTCAGGAAGGCCGAGCCCCGTCGCGATCGCCGGCTGGAACGGAGCGCCGTTGACGAACGTGAGGTACTGCTTGACGGCGAGCACGGCGGTCACGAGGTGGGCCGGCGCGGTCAGCCAGCCGATCTTCCACCCCGTGGTGCTGAACGTCTTGCCGCCCGATGAGATCGAGATGGTGCGCTCGCGGGCCCCGGGCAGCGTCGCGATCGGAACGTGCGGCGCCCCCCATGCGAGATGCTCGTACACCTCGTCGGTGACGATGATCGCGTCGTGCCGGGTGGCCAGCTCGACCACGAGTTCGAGCGTCTCGATGTCGAGCACCGCCCCCGTCGGGTTGTGCGGCGAGTTCACCAGGATGATCCGCGTGCGATCGGTCACCGCACGTCGCAGCTCGTCGTGGTCGGGCTGCCACTCGGGCCACCGCAGCGGCACCGTGCGGTGCACCCCGCCGGCGCGCGCGACGAGGGCCGCGTATGCGTCGTAGTACGGCTCGAACGTCACGACCTCGTCGTCCGCGTCGACGAGGGCGAGGATGGTCGCCGCGAGCGCCTCGGTCGCGCCCGCCGTCACGAGCACTTCGGATGCCGCATCCACGTCGATTCCGTACCAGCGCTGCTGGTGCGCCGCGATCGCCTGGCGCAGCACGGGCATGCCGATGCCCGGCGGGTACTGGTTCACGCCGTCGGCGATAGCCGTGCGTGCCGCCTCGAGCACCTCGGGCGGTCCGTCCTCGTCGGGGAAGCCCTGACCGAGGTTGATGGCGCCCGTGGCGAGGGCGAGCGCGCTCATCTCCGCGAAGATCGTCGCGGCGATCGTGCCGTCGGCGGCGAGGAGTCCGGCGCCGGCGGCGGTGCGCTGCCACGGCCGCAGGTCGGACGCGGGGGAGAAGTCGCTCACGTTCTCACCGTACGTCAGGGTGCGGGCATTACGCTGACGAGGCGACACCCCGCCGCGGCATCCGTGCTCGGATGACTCACTGCTCGGGGATAGCCGGTTCACAGACTCCGCCGATGCAGGCCACAGCTTGCGGCGTGAAGCTGGCATCGCCTTGGAAGGAGCAATCATGACCGACACGACCGACGGCCCCGCCGGCGAGGCCCGCGAGGGCGACATCGTCCGGAACGCCTCGACGCCCGACTCCGCTCCGGCGCCCGCCGCGCCGGCTTCGGCTTCTCCGGCGGCGCCCGCTGCAGCCCCGGCGGCCCCGTCCGCCGCCGCCGCCGAGACCCCGGCGACCGGAACGGTGTACCACCCCGGCCAGGAGCCGCAGCCGTATCACGCCCCGCAGTACGCGCACCCGGACTCGCAGCCCCAGCCGAGCGCGACGGCTCCCACGCAGCCGGTCGGCGGCCCCGTGCCGCCCGCATTCGGCGGGCCCCGCCCCGGTGAGACGCAGCCCACGGCCCCGCTCGCGGGCGTGCCCCCGTACGGTTCGAACCATCCGGCCGGCCCCGGCGGCCCCGGGGGCCCGGCCGGTCCGTACGGCACCAACGCGGCCGCCCAGCCGGCCGCGCCGAAGCAGCGCCGCGTCGGTCTCGGCGTCGCCGCGGCGATCATCGCGGCCGCCCTCATCGGGGGCGCATCGGGCGCGGGCGTCACCGCCCTCGTCACGAGCAACGACACGCCCGCCTCGACCGAGAGCGCCGGAACCTCGCAGAACATCGTGGTGAACGACACCGAGTCGGTCAACCAGATCACCGCGGTCGCGGCGAAGGCGAGCCCGAGCGTCGTCACCATCTCGGTGGCGGGCGGCCAGGGTGCCGGCACCGGTTCGGGCATCATCCTGTCCGACGACGGCTACGTACTCACCAACACGCACGTCGTGACGCTCGACGGCGCGACCGGCGATCCGGTCATCCAGGTGAAGACCAACGACGGCCGGCTCTACGAGGCCGAGCTCGTCGGCACCGACCCGCTGTCCGAC
>DASUVU010000042.1:0-11995 GCA_036378815.1 Agromyces sp.
CCGCGGCAGGTCGTTCGCGACGAAGATCGAGGTGCACCAGCCTCGTGACGAGGCGCTCGTCGAGGCGTTCACCGCCGCCGGATGGCTGCCGACGCGGTCGTCGCAGTACCGGTACACCGTGGTCGTCGACACGTCCGCCGACGAGCACGCGGTGTTCGCCGCCATGAAGAAGCGGGCGCGGACCGAGATCCGCGTCGCGGAGCGCAACGGGGTCGTCGTCGATCGCGCCGACCTCACCCCCGAGAACGAGCAGCGCATGCTCGGGCTCGTCCGCGAGACCGCGGACCGGTCGGGCGCGTTCTTCCGCGAACCCGACTACCTGGACTCCCTGTGGCGGACGTTCGACGGCGACGGTCGCGGCCGACTGTACCTCGCGTGGCACGAGGACCTCGTGATCGCCGGGGCGTTCGTCGTGCACTACGGGCGGAATGCGTGGTACAAGGACGGCGGCTCCCGCAGGGACCGACCGCACCTCATGGCTTCCCGCTACCTGCAGTGGCAGGTCATGCGCGATCTCGCGGCATCCGACATCGACCGCTACGAGCTCGGCCACGTGCCCCCACCGTCGGAACCGGATGCCCCGGGGCAGGGCATCCTCACCTTCAAGAGCGCCTTCTCACACGACATGGTCGAGTACATGCCGGCGTTCCACCTGTCGCACGAGCCCATCGGCGAGGAGTGGCGTCGAGGCGAGAGCGCCTTCATCGAGGACTACCGGCGCCGCACCGGAGACTACTGGTACTGAACCCGCCTGTCGGCCCGGGTTACAGTGATGCGGGCGGCAGCGGGCCGTTCCGCCGTGACGACTGGAGCACACGATGACGACCGGCTCGGCCGACTACCGCGATTCGGGGCTGACGTTCCCCGACGACTTCCTGCTCGGCTCGGCGACGGCGTCGTACCAGATCGAGGGCGCCGTGCACGAGGACGGCCGGGGCCCGTCGATCTGGGACACCTTCAGCCACACCCCCGGCAAGATCTGGAATGACGACACCGGCGACCGCGCCTGCGACCACTACCACCGGCTCGACGAGGACCTCGACCTCATGGCCGAGCTCGGCCTCGAGGCCTATCGGTTCTCGATCGCGTGGCCGCGAATCCAGCCGACCGGTCGAGGCCCGGCGAACGAGGCCGGGCTCGCGTTCTACGAGCGTCTCGTCGACGGGCTCATCGCCCGCGGCATCCGGCCCATCGCGACGCTGTACCACTGGGACCTCCCGCAGGCCCTCGAGGACGAGGGTGGTTGGACGAACCGCGCGACGGCCGAGGCCTTCGCCGACTACGCGCGCATCATGGGCGAGCGTCTCGGCGACCGCATCACGGTATGGACGACGCTCAACGAGCCGTGGTGCAGCGCCTATCTCGGCTACGGTTCGGGTGCCCATGCCCCCGGACTCACGGACGGCGCGAAGGCGCTCGCCGCGGTGCACCACCTGAACCTCGCACACGGGCTCGCCATCGCGGCGCTCCGCGAGGTGGTGACGAACGACCCCGGATACTCGATCACGCTGAACCTGCATGTCATCCGGCAGTCGGGGCCGACCGGACCCGAGGCCGCGCGCCGCATCGACGGGCTCGCGAACCGGGTGTTCCTCGGCCCGCTCCTCGAGGGGGAATACCCCGCCGACGTGATCGCGGACACGCGGGAGGTCACGGACTGGTCGTTCGTGAAGCCCGGCGACACCGACCTCATCTGCCAGCCCATCGACCTGCTCGGGGTGAACTACTACTCGACCGTCACCGTCGAGATGTGGGACGGCGTCTCGCCGCGCGTGAGGGCCGACGGGCACAAGGACATGGGCGGCACGCCGTGGCCCGCCTCGGAGCACGTCGAGTTCCTCGTGCAGCCCGGTCCGTACACGGCGATGGGCTGGAACATCGACCCCTCGGGCCTCGAGGACCTGCTCGTCGCCCTGCACGAGGCGTATCCCGACCTGCCGCTCATGGTGACCGAGAACGGCGCGGCCTTCGACGACGTCGTCACCGACGATGGCGACGGCCCCGCGGTGCACGACGTGGAACGCATCGACTACCTCCGCCGGCACTTCACGGCGGTGCACCGGGCCATGGCGAGGGGTGTCGACGTCCGCGGCTACCAGGTGTGGTCGCTCATGGACAACTTCGAGTGGGGATACGGCTACTCGAAGCGCTTCGGCATCGTGCGGGTCGACTACGACACCTTCGAACGCCTCCCGAAGGACAGCGCCAAGTGGTACGCCGAGTTGATCCGCACGCGGGCGATTCCGGCGTGACGCACGCCTGACCCGTCGCGGCTACGAGGCCGACTCGGCGGCGTCCGTCGCGGGGGCGACGCCGTCGCGGAGCTCGCGCGCCAAGTGGGCGACGACCGCGGTGAGGTCGCCGCCGGCGGCCGCCGCGGCGCGCAGCTGCCGCTGGTAGCTCGCACCATGGTCGAGCGTGTCGCGCACCATCTGCAGCTCGGCCTGGCAGCCCAGGCGCTCGGCCACGGGTACGAGCCTGGTGAGCAGGTCGCGCAGGTCGTCGGAGACCAGGCGCTCGGTGCCCGCGACATCCGTGATGATCTCGGCATCGAGCCCGTACCGGGCGGCCCGCCACTTGTTCTCGCGCACGTACCAGGGCTGCAGCACCGTGAGCTTCTCGCCGGCATCGAGTCGCTCGCTCATCCAATCGACGAGGCATTGCACGAGCGCGCCGATCGCGGCGATCTCGTTCGCCGTCGACACGCCGTCGCAGACCCGCACCTCGACGGTGCCCCACCTCGGCGATGGGCGGATGTCCCACCGCACCTCCGTGTGGTCCTCGATGACGCCCGTGCGCACCAGGTCCTCGACGTAGCGCTCGTAGGCGGGCCAGTCGGGAAGCCGGTAGGGCAGTCCCGCCGTCGGCAGCTGCTGGAACATGAGCGCCCGATTCGAGGCGTATCCCGTCTCGACTCCCGCCCAGAACGGACTGGACGCGCTCAGCGCCTGCAGGTGCGGGACGAAGGCGAGGAGTCCGTCGAGGATGGGCAGCGCCTTGTCGCGATCGTCGATGCCGACGTGCACGTGGATGCCCCAGATCATCATGTTGCGCCCCCACCAGCGCGTGCGATCGATCAGCTTGTGGTAGCGCGGCTTGTCGGTGAGGTGCTGGTCGTACCACTGGCTGAACGGGTGCGACCCGCTGCACATGAGCTCGTACTCGCCGAGCTCGTCGATGACGGCGCGCACCTCGGCGAGCTGCCCCTCGAGGTCGGCGACCGCATCCGACACCCGCTCGTGCACGCCGCTCACGAGCTCGACGGTGTTGGTGAGCAGCTCGGACGTGATCGACGGATGCCGCCCGCCCTCGCTTCGCGCGTCGAGGATCTCGAGCACCCGGTCGGCGATCGGTGCGAGTTCGCCCGTCTCGCGATCGACGATGGCGACCTCCCACTCCAGCCCGATGGTGGAGCGCGCCGAACGGGCGAACTCGATCTGCATGGCTCGAACCCCCTCGCCACGAACGGATGCCGCGATGCCGCTCATCTTGACACGACGAGAGGTCGGATCGTCCTCCGAATCGCCATTCGCCTCCCCGCGCGGGGAACGGATCCCGCGAGTCCGGCGGATTCGCGGGGGAGCGGGAAGTCTGCAAGAATGGTCAGTCGAGTTCTGTACCGCCCGACCCTCTATCCGGCGCGCAGAACCCCATTGAGCTTCCGCCGAGTGTGCACCCCACGCTCACGGCTGTCAGTTCGCTTACCTCACAACATTTTTCAGGAGAATTGTGGCTGTCAAGATCCGTCTCAAGCGCCTCGGCAAGATCCGTGCGCCCTACTACCGCATCGTCGTCGCCGACTCGCGCACGAAGCGCGACGGTCGCGTGATCGAGGAGATCGGCAAGTACCACCCCACCGAGAACCCGTCGTTCATCGAGGTCGACTCCGACCGCGCCCAGTACTGGCTCTCCGTCGGCGCGCAGCCGACCGAGCAGGTCGCGGCGATCCTCAAGCTCACCGGCGACTGGGGCAGGTTCAAGGGCGACAAGAACGCGGTCTCGACCGTGCAGGTCGCCGAGCCCAAGGCCGCCTTCCAGGCCGACGACAAGAAGAAGCCCGTGCTGAAGCCCAAGGCCGAGAAGCCGGCGAAGGCCGACGAGGCACCCGCCGACGAGACCCCGGCCGAGACCTCGACCGACGAGGCGTAGGGCATTGCTCCAGTCCGCGCTCGAACACCTCGTCAAGGGGATCGTCGATCACCCTGGCGACGTGAAGGTCGTCGCAGCTGCGAGCGCACGCGGCGAGGTCCTCGAGGTTCACGTGAACCCCGAGGACCTCGGTCGCGTCATCGGGCGTGCGGGTCGCACGGCGAAGGCGCTCCGCACCCTCGTCACCGCTCTCGCCGACGGTCGTCGCGTCCGCGTCGACGTCGTCGACACCGACGACTGACGTGGCCGACGCACCTCGAACGCAACTCAGGGTCGGTCGCCTCACGAAGGCCCACGGCCTGAAGGGCGCCATCAAGCTCGAGCTGTACACCGACGATCCCGAGCGCCGCTTCGTACCCGGCGCGGAGTTCTCGCTGCAGGTGCCCGAGTCCTCGCCGTGGCACGGCAAGCACGTGACGCTTCGCGAGCTCCGCTGGTACAACGGGCACCCCGTCGGGTTCTTCGAGGGCGTCGACGACCGCACCGCGGCCGAGAGCCTCGTCAAGGCGATCCTCTGGGTCGACCACGTCGAGCAGGAGTCGCCCGAGCCCGATGCCTGGTACGACCACCAGCTCATCGGCCTCGCCGTCGTGCGCGACGGGGAGCGGATCGGCGAGGTGGCCCACGTCGATCACCTTCCCGCGCAGGACCTGCTCGTCGTCAGGTCGGGCGGCCGCGAGGTCATGGTCCCGTTCGTCCAGGCGATCGTGCCCGACGTCGACCTCGAGGCCGGCACCGTCACCGTGACCCCGCCGCCCGGGCTGTTCGAGGATCTCACCGAGGGCGACGAGCCCGCGGCATCCGACCCCGACGACTAGGCGTTCGCATGCGGATCGACATCGTCACGATCTTCCCCGAGTTCTTCTCGGTGCTCGACCTGTCGCTGCTCGGGAAGGCCCGCCAGGCCGGGCTCATCGAGGTCGCGACGCACGACCTCAGGGACTCCACGCACGACCGTCACCGCACCGTCGACGACACGCCGTACGGCGGCGGCGCCGGAATGGTCATGAAGCCCGAGCCGTGGGGCGAGGCACTCGACGCGATCGTCGGCGACGGGACATCCGACGCCCTGCTGGTCGTGCCCTCGCCCGCCGGTGAGCCGTTCACCCAGGCGATCGCCCGCGAACTCGCCGCCGAGGAGCACCTCGTGTTCGCCTGCGGACGCTACGAGGGCATCGACCAGCGAGTCGTCGACCACTACGCCGACCGCATGCGGGTCCGGCTCATCAGCCTCGGCGACTACGTGCTGAACGGCGGCGAGGTCGCCGTCATGGCCATGATCGAGGCCGCCGCGCGGCTGGTGCCCGGCATGGTCGGCAATCCCGAGAGCCTCGTCGAGGAGTCCCACGAGGACGGGCTCCTCGAGTACCCGAGCTACACGAAGCCGGCCTCGTGGCGCGGCCTCGACGTGCCGCGGGTGCTGCTCTCGGGCAACCATGGCGCCGTCGCCGCGTGGCGGCGCGAGCAGCAGGTGGAGCGCACCCGGCGCGTGCGGCCCGAGCTGCTCGGCGACTGACTTCCCAGCGGCCGCTTCGACCGGCGGCAGGTCTTCTTCACGCGCCCGAAACACCCGGGTGCCATCCGCGAAACACGCCGTGCCTAGCGTCGGAGCCGGCGGTGCGAACGACTCCGCCGGGGAGCGCGAGGCGGAACATGGTCGGGACGAGCGGTGCCGACCACGCCGGCGATGCTCCGGGCGCTCGCCCACTTCGCCTCGTCGCCGTCACGCACGGCGCTCCGTCGGCGGAGAATCGCGAAGCGGTCATCGGGCTCGTCGACGCGGTGGCATCCGAGCGCACCAGACTCGATGTCTCCATCGCCTTCGTGGACGCGGCGAACCGCGACGTCGCCGCGTCGTTCGCCGCCGCCGCCGAGCCCGACGCGGTGATCGTGCCGCTCGTGCTCTCCGCGGGGTTCCACGTGCGGACGGGGCTCTCGCGGGGACTGGATCGGCTCGGTGGGAGCGCCCGGCTCGCCGACGAGCTGGGCCCCGACGATCGCCTCGTCGCCGTGCTCGCGGCTCGTGTCGTCGATCTCGGACTGGGGGACGACGACGTGGTCGTGCTGGCCGCGGCCGGTTCGAACGACCCGCGCGCCGTGCGCGAGTGCTTCGAGACGGCCCGACGCCTGGGCCAGCGTCTCGGCCGGCCCGTCACGGTCGGCTTCATCGCTGCCGCCGCGCCACGACTTCCGGATGCGATCGAGATGATCCGCGAGGTGCATCCGGGCTCGCGCGTGGTCGTGAGCCCCTACCTGCTCGCCCCCGGCGCCTTCTACGACGCGGCGGCGGCGGTCGGCGGCGATCTCATCGCGGAGCCGCTGCTGCTCCCGGGACTGCCGGCCCGGCACGAACTCGTCGAGCTCGTCCTCGAGCGCTACGCGGCCGTCGAGGCGGACGACTGGGACACGGCCTGAGGTTCCGCGTCAGCCGCGCTGCGTGAGCACGATGGGGTCGCCGTCGGTGATCGCGATCGTGTGCTCGGAATGGGCCCCGCGGGAGCCGTCGACGCTGCGCAACGTCCATCCGTCGGGATCCGTGAAGATGCGGTCGGTGGTCTCGAGGAACCACGGCTCGATCGCCACGACGAGGCCCGGCTTGAGCGGCAGCCCACGTCCGGGGCGCCCGTTGTTGGGCACGTGCGGGTCGCCGTGCATCGTGCGGCCGACCCCGTGTCCGCCGAAGTCGGTGTTGATCGAGTAGCCCTCGGCCTTCGCGACATCCGCGATCGCCCGTGAGATGTCGCCGATGCGGTTGCCGGGCGTCGCGGCGGCGATGCCCGCGTCGAGCGCGCGCCGGGTGGTGTCGATGAGGCGCAGGTCCTCCTCGCGGGGCGTGCCGACCACGATGGAGATCGCCGAGTCGGCGACCCAGCCGTTCACGGCGGCCGCGAAGTCGAGGCTCAGCAGGTCGCCGTCGCGGAGCGTGTAGTCGTGGGGGAGCCCGTGCAGGACCGCGTCGTTCACCGACGTGCAGATGACCTTGCCGAACGGGCTCGCGCCGAACGAGGGGTGGTAGTCGATGTAACAGCTCTCGGCCCCGGCCTTGCGGATCATGTCGTGCGCCAGGGCGTCGAGCTCCAGGAGGTTCACGCCCACCGCGGCCGCCTTCGACGTGGCCTCCAGCACGCTCGCCACGAAGCGGCCGGCGGGCCGCATCTCCTCGATCTCGGCAGTGGTCCTCAGTTCGATCACGCTCATCCTCTCCGCACTCCATTGTGGTGGGTCCGCCCTGAGTGAACACTCGGCGGCTCCGCAGGCGGCGGCGATACGCTGTCGACATGCTCTTCCGGCGGGGATTCCTGAACTGGCTGACCGTGGCCGCGGTGGTGCTGCCGATCTGGCTCGGCATCGGCTGGGCGGTCTTCGGCGGGGGCGGCTGGGGCACCCTCGGCCTCGTCGTGGCCGTGCCGGTCACGTTCATCGCCCTGGCGGTCGTCGCGCTGATCGTGTGGCTCCGTCCGACCGTCCGCTCGCAGCGCGCCGCCTCGTGGACCGACGTCGGGGTGATCGGAGCCTGGCACCTCGCGATCATCGGGATCGGGTTCTACGGGCAGAGCGCCACGCTGTTCGGCGTGCTGGCGATCCTGCTCGCCATCGCCTCCTTCTGGGTGGGCATCTGGCAGCTCTTCTCCGACGGCGCACGGCGCATGCAGGCGACGATGACGGAGTTCGAGCGGCTTGCGGCCCAGCAGCCCGGTGCGTCCACCGCTCCGGATGCCGCGGGCGGCACCTCCGCGCGACGGCCGCCGTTCGGCGGCGACGACGGCGACGTCATCATCGTGCGCGAGCAGCGCGACGAGACGAAGTAGCCCGCGGCGCGGCATCCGCCCCCGGTTCGACGGACTGACCCGACACCCTCGACGGGTTCGCGGGCGCGACCCGCTTTGGCGGAAGGCTGCGCGACGTGGCACAATGGACGATTGTGCCGCCGCTTGGCTCTGCCTCCGGGGAGCATGCACAGCGCGAGTGATCGCGCGGGCGGCACCAGACACTTCCATCCATGATCCGCGTTCGACCGGTGGCGGGCGCAGAGAGCGAACCATCATGCACATCCTCGACCACGTCGACGCCGCGAGCCTGAGGTCGGACATTCCCGACTTCCGCCCCGGCGACACCGTGAAGGTGCACGTCAACATCGTCGAAGGCACCCGTTCGCGCATCCAGATCTTCCAGGGCGTCGTCATCGGCCGCTCGGGCGAGGGCGTTCGTGAGACCTTCACCGTTCGCAAGGTGAGCTTCCAGGTCGGCGTCGAGCGCAAGTTCCCGGTGCACTCGCCGATCATCGACCACATCGAGGTCGTCACCCGCGGTGACGTCCGTCGCGCGAAGCTCTACTACCTGCGCAAGCTCCGCGGCAAGAAGGCGAAGATCAAGGAGAAGCGCGACAGCTGATCCCGCGTCGCAGCCCGCGCGTCGCAGGCCGAGCGTCATTTCACCGAGCTCCTCACCCGTACACTGGGTGGGGAGCTCGGGCGGTTAAATGACAGAAGAAGTGAAGTTCACGCGGGCCGACCGCGAGAGCTCGGCATCAGTACGCAGGAAACGAGGGGTCCTCCTCTTCCTGCGCGACCTGTTGGTCATCTTCGCGGTCGCCGTGCTGGTGTCGTTCCTCATCAAGACCTTCCTGATCAGGTCGTTCTTCATCCCCTCTTCGTCGATGGAGGAGACCCTCCTGCTCGACGATCGCATCATCGTGAATCAACTCGTGCCCGAGATCGCGCCGATCGAACACGGTGACGTCGTCGTGTTCAAGGATCCGGGTGGGTGGCTCCCCGCCCGCGAGGAGACGCAGCTGCCGCCGCTGGCCGCCGCCGCCGACTGGTTCTTCGCGTTCGTCGGCCTCTCCGCCCCCGATTCGAACGACCACCTCGTGAAGCGCGTGATCGGGTTGCCCGGAGATCACGTGGTGTGCTGCAACGCGCTCGGTCAGATGAGCGTCAACGGCGTCCCGCTCGACGAGCCGTACGTCGCATTGCCGCCCGGCGAGACGAAGGTCTCCCAAGATGACTTCGACCAGACCGTTCCCGAGGATTCGCTCTGGGTCATGGGCGACAACCGCTACAACTCGAAGGACTCGAGGTACAACGGCCAGACTCCGCTCAAGGGGTTCGTGCCGATCGAGAACGTCGTCGGCCGCGCCTTCGTCGTGAGCTGGCCGGTGAGCCACTGGTCGTGGCTCGGCAACTACCCCGAGGTCTTCGAGGGCGTCGAACAGGGTTCGGGCTGATGATGACTCCCGTGGCCGTGCCGACGCTGCGGGCAGAACGGGAGTTGTTCGCCTGCGGCGCTCCGATCGTGCTCGCCTGCGACGAGGTCGGACGGGGCGCGCTGGCCGGGCCCGTCAGCGTCGGAATGGTCGTCATAGATGCGTCGGTGAAGCGGATGCCGGCCGGCCTGCGCGACTCCAAGCTCCTGCCCGAACCGCGGCGCGAGGCGATCGCCCCGCGCGCCGCGGCGTGGGTGAGCGCCTGGGCGGTCGGTGAGGCATCCGCCGCCGAGATCGACGAGATCGGGATCATGGCCTGCCTCGGACTCGCGGGCGCGCGGGCGTTCGCCGCGCTGGTCGCGGCCGGCGTCGCGGTCGACGACGCGCCGCTGCTCCTCGACGGCAACTACGACTGGCTGAGCGCGTCGATCGAGCGCCGCGCGAGGGTCACGACTCGCATCAAGGCGGACCGCGATTGCGCATCGGTCGCGGCGGCATCCGTCATCGCCAAGGTCCACCGCGACGGTGGGATGCGGCGGGCTCACGACGAGACCCCGCTCTACTCGTGGGACGAGAACAAGGGGTACTCGACCCCCGCGCATTTCGCCGCGATCGACGAGCATGGGCCGAGCGCGCTGCACCGCACGACCTGGCTGCACGAGCGCCCGCCCGAGGCGCCGGCGCTCTTCGACCTCGGCGTAGGATGAATCCCAATGGATGAAGACGAGTTCGAAGACTACGACCGAGAGGTCGAGCTGGCCCTGTATCGGGAGTACCGCGACATCGTGTCGCAGTTCCAGTACGTGGTCGAGACCGAGCGACGCTTCTACCTCGCGAACGAGGTGGAGCTCGTGCGGCGCGACACCGAGCACGATTTCTACTTCGAACTGAACATGAAGGACGTCTGGGTCTGGGACGTCTACCGCGCCGACCGCTTCGTGAAATCGGTCCGGGTGCTCACCTTCAAGGACGTGAACGTCGAGGAGCTCGCGACCCGGGAGTTCGAGCTGCCCAAGGAGCTCGCGCTCGACGAGTAGTCGCCCTCTGCTGGCATCCTGTCCTCCGAAAGGCGGACTCGCCCCACAAGATAACGGAACGATAACATCGCGGCATCGCGACGTTCCGGATGGTCCGGGCACAGGCTCTCTCGAGTGCGTCGTGGGTTCGAATCCCACCGTCGCGTCGATGCTGTAGCACTCGTCCTCCACATCGGAGGGACGGTGCTCGTCGTGCGACCTGAACCGGTTCCGTCGCTTTCCCGCGTCGTCGCGCCACCACGCTGGTCGTGGAGGTGGTGCTGGTGGCCCACAATGCGGAACTCGGTCGACACGGCGAACAGCTGGCGGTCGACCACCTGGTCGCTCGCGGCATGACGGTGCTCGACCGCAACTGGCGTTGCCGGCTCGGCGAGATCGACATCGTGGCGACCGACGGGCGCGACACCGTGTTCGTCGAGGTGAAGACGCGCACGTCGCATGACTTCGGCCATCCGTTCGAGGCGATCACTCCGATCAAGCTGGCACGCTTGCGTCGACTCGCGATCGCCTGGTGCGAGGCGACGGATGCCCCGGTGTCCCGTATCCGCATCGACGCGGTCGCCGTGCTCGCTCCGACCGAGGCGCCCGCCCTCATCGAGCATCTCGAGGGGATCAGCTGATGTCCGTCGCCCGCACACGATCCGTCGCGCTGCTCGGCCTCGCCGGCTCGATCGTCGAGGTCGAGGCCGACCTGTCGTCCCAACTGCCGGGGTTCGTGATCATCGGCCTTCCCGACGCGGCGCTCGGCGAAGCTCGTGAACGCGTTCGATCCGCCGCGATGAACGCCGGATGCCCACTGCCCAACCGCAAACTCACCGTCAACCTGTCGCCGGCGGCGCTGCCGAAGCACGGATCGGGATTCGACCTCGCCATCGCGCTCGCCTGCCTCGCGGCATCCGGTGAGGTCTCGATCGACTCCGTCGATCGCGTCGTGCACCTCGGTGAGCTCGGGCTCGACGGTCGCCTCCGTCCCGTTCACGGCATCCTGCCGGCGGTGCTCGCCGCCGCGCGAGCCGGCCATGACACCGTGATGGTGCCCGAGGCGAACGCCGCAGAGGCCGCGCTCGTTCCCGGTGTTGAGGTGATCGGCGTCGCGTCGCTCCTCGACGCGGCGATCCGCCACGGAGGGCGCTTCGACGAGCGGCCGGTCGAGCCCGTGCCGGCGCTCGTGCGATCGGATGCCGGAGCACCGGCCTCCATCGGCGACCTCGCGGATGTCGCGGGCAACCACGAGGCCGTCCAGGCACTGCTGACGGCAGCGGCAGGCGGGCACCACCTCTTCCTGCTCGGGCCACCCGGCGCCGGAAAGACGATGCTCGCCTCGCGGCTGCCGGGAATCCTGCCCGACCTCGACGCGGATGCCGCGCTCGAGGTGGCGTCGATCCGGTCACTGTCCGGGCTGCCGGTCGGCGGCGAGCTCTCCGCGCGCCCCCCATTCGAATCCCCGCACCACACCGCGTCGGCTGCGGCGATGGTGGGTGGCGGCAGTCGCGTGATCCGGCCCGGTGCCGCCGTGCGAGCGACGCACGGCGTGCTCTTCCTCGATGAGGCCCCCGAGTTCCCGTCGTCAGTGCTCGATGTGCTCCGCCAGCCGCTCGAGTCC